>JAMCVO010000416.1 GCA_023475715.1 Actinomycetota bacterium | reverse complement strand
GTTGAAAAAGTTACCGATAAAGAAATTAATAAGAAATACCTTTAATCCGATATTTTTTTATAATACTAATTTCAGTGAAGCTCAGAATTTATTTGAATAAAGTATAAGATATCGCTTTTGGTTACCATTCCTATGATTTTTTCATCTGATAAAATCACAAGATGGCTCAGATTATTTATACTCATTTTCCTGAGAACTTCAGCAGCTTCTGCATTTACATCTATAATTTCTTTATCGGTAACTTTTTCAACGATATCTCCTGCGGTGGTTGAATTCCAATCTTCCCTTGGAATTGTCTTAACATCTTGAATTGAAACCATCCCGATTAATTTTTTATTTTTTATGTCTTCTACTACAGGAAATCTTCCAAATCTGTATTTCATAAAATAATTGTTTACCATTTCTCCTACTGTAATATCTTTCTCTACCATTACTATATTTTCATTCATAATATCTTTTACTTTAAAACCTTTCAGGGAAGTATCAAATATAAGCTGCCTGTATGTAAGATAAGCTGTTGACTGAAGGAACCAGCCTATAAATGCCAGCCATATACCGTTTATAAAATTATTTAT
Organism: Actinomycetota bacterium; assembly: GCA_023475715.1. Next base: position 3,262 of record JAMCVO010000416.1, on the reverse strand, counting down.
AAAAATAAAGTAGATACCAACCGCTATCATAAGAAAACCTATTACCCTCCCAACAGTTGATGCTATGAAAGTGGCTTTTTTAAGATTATTGGAAGCTTTCCATATTATTGACCTCAATACTCTTCCACCATCAAGCGGAAAGCCAGGAAGGAGATTAAAGATACCCAATGCCAGGTTAATATATGCAAGATATCCAACAGGAACATTTATAGGGGCGATGTTTTTAGTAAAAAACCAGATAATTAAAAATATTATTGCAAGAAAAAAACTGGCGGCAGGACCGGCTATTGACATTAATAACTCGCTGACAGGTTTATCCGGTTCTTTTTCCATCTCAGACATGCCGCCAAATATGAACAGGGAAATCTTTCCTACAGGGATACCCATTTTCCTGGCAACAATCGAGTGGCTTAATTCATGAAATAAAATAGAAAAGAAAAATAATAAAATCGTAACTACTGTAATTGTTGCTATATATGCTTTATTCAGACCAGGTAAAACATAAGGGAAATAACTGAAACCAAAAAAATAAACAAGAAGCGCAAATATAATAAACCAACTGTAATCCAGTCTTATTTCAATTCCAAAAACTTTAAATAACTTTATTGAAGATTTTAACATTACAGCCTCTCTTCTTCAGATTTTTTAATATTTTTTAACTGTAATAAAATTTCATCCAACAGATTGATTCAATATTATAATTAATTTATGCATAACCCATAAATGCAAAACGGCTTATACAAAACGTTTTATAATAATATTATAACCTACTCTACATTCATTTACAAAAAATATTGATTAATACAAAAATTTCCGGATTTATCAACTGGAATCAGACAACAAATATGAATATCAATATATCAGAAATAATTCTAATCAAAACAATTCAATTCCTTAAACTTTATTCCTGATTTTTCTACACCTGCATAATAAACATTAATCATAAGATCGGAGTAAACCTTTTTCAATTTTTGGACTGCTTGTCTGAGGTCGGTTATCTGTTGTTCCATTCTTTCCTTTTCAGATATGTCTATGTACTTTTTTTTATAATACCCGCAATCCTCATGAGAAATCAGTACAGCTCTTAAAATTTTATGCTCTTCCACAAGAAGTTTTATGTAATCCATTAAAACAGGTTCATTTTTTGATATAAACGCAGGCCCTCCGGGGATAGAAATCAAATCAAATTTGCTGATACCGGAAATATTTTTTAAAAATGATAAAGTTGCTTCTGTAAACCTTTCATCGCTGCAAAAAACAGCCAAATTCCTGCTGAAACTATTATTAAACTCAAAAATTTCCGTAAATTTTTCCATAGCTTGTTCTTTACTCTTTCTTACTTAAAAAATTTATAAATTTGCTATATTCAGATTATCCTGAAAATAATACCAGAAAATCAGAGGAAGATTAATATTTAAAAAGAAATAATACTGACCCCAGCTTCCATACACTATTTCTGCCTATTATCAATTAAGATAAATTTTGCTATTATGAGTTATTGCAATTGAAAAAAATAGGCCACCGTTAATAAAAATTTTATATATTCAGAGGAGAAGAATGAAGAATATTGCAATTGTATGCGACGTAATGAAAAGTGATTTCCTTGAACTTGCAAAAAAGAAGAACTTAGATGATATGGATTTTATATTCATGGAACAGCAGCTGCATAATACACCAGATATAATGAGGGAAAAACTTCAGGAAGAAATAGATAAAATAGATTCCAAAGGAGAACATGGAAAAATAATTTTGGGTTATGGACTCTGCAGTAATGGAGTGACAAATCTTGTCTCCAAAAACCATGAGATAGTCATCTCTAAGGTAGACGACTGCATAAGTTTGTTTCTCGGTTCAAAAGAAAGATATATTGAAGAGTTCCGGAAAGACCCTGCCACATATTACCTTTGTAAAGGATGGATAGAATTTGGCGGAGATCCTTACAGGGGATATCTTCAATGGACGGACAGGGAAGATAAAATACCACAGGAATGGTTAAGGGGCAGGGAAAGATACGGTTTGAAAAAATATGATGAAGCAATGGCTAGATTCTTAGTAGTGGAGATGTTAAAAAATTATAAGAGAATACTTCTTATAAACAATAATGACCTGAATGAACGGCACAGAAAATTTGTATCTGATATGATTATTTTCTTGAATGAAGTCCTTGAAAGAGAAATGGTGCTTGAAGAAGTAGAAGGTTCATCAAAATTTATTGAAACACTGATCAGGTGTGATTTTGACGAAAAAAATTTTCTGAACTTCAAGCCAGGTGAAAAAATCAAACAGGAATATTTCTTTAAATAAAAATTTTAAATTACAGTTAAATTGTGTAAAAATAATAATATTGGCACTAAAACTTTTTAGAAACCAACAAAAAAGGTTGAGATTATAAGATAAGTATAATATTAATAATAAACTGTTATATTTTTGAAATTAAATAACTGGAGTCAAAATGAGACCTATTTGGGAAGGTGCATTAAGTTTTGGCCTTATTCTTATACCGGTAAAATTGTATAAAGCTACCGAAGAAAGAAAACCGGATTTTCACCTTGTAAGAAAAGATGACTTATGCCCGGTAAAATATACGAGGGTCTGCAAATTCACAGGCGAAGAAATACCTTACGATAAGATTGCCCGCAGCTATGAATACCATAAAGGAGAATACATAATATTCGATGATGAAGATTTTAAGAAAGCTTACAAAAAAAGAACTGATAACATTGAAATCCTTGAATTTACCGGTTTGAATGAAATAGATACGAAATTTTATGAACAGCCTTATTATCTGGAACCTGCCAAAGGTGCATTAAAAGTTTATGCTCTTCTCAGAGAAGCCCTGAAAAGGACAGGCAAGGCAGGAGTGGCAAGATATGTGCTTCATCATCTTGAGCACATAGGCATATTGACCATCGATGGCGACATCCTGATTCTCAACCAGATACGTTTTAACTCTGAGATCAGGAAACCTGAAAACTTACAAATCCCTTCTCATGAAAATATGAATGAAAAAGAAATCGATACAGCTATAATGCTTATAGACCAGCTTACCGTATCATTTAAACCTGACGATTTTTCAGATACATATTCGGAAGAAATAAAAAAAGCAATGGAAGAAAAGGCAAAAACCGGAAAAATTTCGGTTGAAGCAGCCGAACCAGCCGAAAAACCGGGAGTAGTTCTGGACCTGATGGAAAAATTAAAATTGAGTCTTGAGGAAGCTAAGAAAAAGAAAAATGCCTCTTGAAAATTATAAAAGTAAAAG
>JAMCVO010000306.1:1159-3846 GCA_023475715.1 Actinomycetota bacterium | reverse complement strand
CGGCACCCACCATTTCTGAAGCCTTACCTGCTCTTCCGAGCATCGTCTTTTCCGCCAGCTGACAAAATATGCCGCAGCCCAACTGGCGGAAAAGAACATCAGGGTGAACAGCATATGCCCGGGTCCCTTTCCTGCCCCTGCCAACCAAACTGACAGAGATTTTGTCAATAAGCTGGCGGAAAAGACGATGCTCGGAAGAGCAGGTAAGGCTTCAGAAATGGTGGGTGCCGTATTGCTGCTTGCTTCGGATGCCTCCAGCTATATGACTGGGTCGAATATTGTTGTGGACGGAGGATGGACGGCCTGGTGAAGACCGTCCATCCTTTCTCTTTTTAGTTTACAAACACTAAAATATGGATGCGGTTGTTTTCAGGCAGTGAAAATGATATTCTATTATTATAAATATGAGAATTTTCTTGATAAATCTCTGAAATCAGTTCTCTTGGCGGGAGATGATGTGCTTGGAAAATTCCTGTTATGTGGAAGAACCTGTTAAAATGCTGATTGTAGATGATGAACCTCTGATCAGAGAGGGTATGAAACAGATACTGGATTGGGACGGTCTTGGCATAGAAATCATTGGTGATGCTGAAAATGGTTTTATTGCAATGGAAATAGCCGGGGAGAATAAGCCCGATTTGGTGCTGGCAGATATAAGAATGCCCGGAATGAACGGTCTGGAACTTATCTGCAGGCTGAAAGATATTGTTCCCGATGCTCTTTATGTTATTGTCAGCGGTTATGATGATTTTGAATATGCAAAAAAAGCGGTTTCCCTGGGAGTATCCCGGTATGTCGTAAAGCCTATACAGGTGGACGAGCTGCGGGCGGTAACGGAAGAGTGTTTGGGTAAAATATACAGGAGGCGTTTGAGGAAAAAACAGAATATGGTTCTGAATTCCAGGCTTGTACAGGCGCTTCCGATTTTACGTGACAATTTTTTGTTGAATTTGCTGAATGGCAACACCTATGATGTGAATGTGGATGAAAAGCTTGAGGAATTGGGAATAGCGTTATTTAAGAAATTTCATACGATAATTTGTATTAAAATATTTACAAATTCTCCTGCAGACAAGGTAGATAACAAAAAACTTGTAATTTTGAAAAAACGGATGGATGAAAGCCTCAAGGATATAAATGCGGAAGGATGCGATTACTATGGTCTGATAAATAATAATGACCTTGTATACATCCTTTCTTTCGATAGGGATGAAGGTTATAAGAAAATCATAGCCCGCATTTTTAAAGAACTGGACCATAAGATGGAGAAGTATTATGAATGCAGCCTGCAGTGTGGAGTGGGGTCTATACGCAAAAGCGCGGACGGGTTGAGCACGGCATATCATGAAGGGCTTAAATGCCTGGAGTATAAGGTTTTAAACAATGGTTCCAATATCAACTTTTTTGATGAATTGCCTCATGGACTGATACAGCGTTCAAAAAAGAAGCTCATTGAAGATATTAAAGGATATGTGTTGGAAAACGCAGACACTGAAATTAACCTGACCGACATCGCAAGCAGGCTGTATTACAACCCAAGCTATGTCAGCAGGATTTTTAAGGAGGAGATGAATAAGAATTTCTCAGAATTCGCAATGGAAGTGAAAATAAAACATGCTAAAGAATTAATGGACAATACGGATCTTAAGCTTTACACAATATGTGAGAAAGTCGGATATAAGGATTATAAATACTTCAGCACCCTGTTTAAAAAAATTACCGGAATGTCGCCGAATGATTATAAAAATCAAGGGAGTCAATATGATATCGGTTTTTAATACATTGAAGAATTCCGCCAGCCGCTATTTCAGTGCGAATATCCGGAACAAGCTGAAAGTCACGCTTCTGATCGTTACAATAATCCCTTTAACAATCATCGGGTTTTTCACATATAACTTTTCGTCTGAAAAAGTAAAAAGCGATTTGGAAAAAAACTCAAAAAATAGTCTTAAACAAATTGCAATAAACATTGATAATATCCTTAGCGAAATGGAAACCATGTCTTTAATGGCTTACTCAGACAAAGATGTGGCAAGGATTCTGGGCAAAACCAAAGATGAAATCAGCTTTGAAGTAATGAATGATGCAATGAAAATGGAGGGGATGCTTAAAAGTATAAGCATGTTCAGGAAAGATATTGAAGGGGTTTATCATAATCTCATTTTTTCGGAAAAATCAAGATATATATATTATTATAACGATGTAAGCGTGAGTCTGGAGGGTGTCGACCAAAATAAGGACTATTTTATTGAGGATTGGTACAAGGCTGTTAAAGAAAAAAACGGTAAAAATATGATATTCGGCGCTCATACTCCTTTTGCCAAAAGACTCTCCGGCAAGCTTGTTTTTGGACTTGCACGGGTAATAAAAGACCTGGCTGAATATAATAATGATTTAGGAATTATATTGATAGAGATAGACCTTGAAACTATTGAAAATATTTGCAATCCTGAAGATAATAAAAGCATGCAGATTATAATAACTGACAGTGAGGGTAAAATCATATATTCCTCTCGAAAAAATGAGATTATGGAAAAACTAAATATTGACACGGATATAATGAATAAGATACTTGCTGCAAAGGAAGGAAGCGGCAAGCTTAACATGGACAAGCAGGAAATGTTTGTGAACTATGTTACCTCAGAGTTTTCCGGTTGGAAGATTATACAGTTTATTCCCCGGAAGGT
>JAMCVO010000306.1:0-1149 GCA_023475715.1 Actinomycetota bacterium | reverse complement strand
AATAATAGGCCATGTAACTATAATTGTTGGTTTAATGTGTCTTATTATTGCCGTGATTGCGTCGATATTAGTGGCTAAGAATTTTTCAACCCCGATAATTGAGTTGAATAATGTGCTGAAGGAGATCGGAAGGGGCAATTTCGGGATAAAAATAAACATCAAAAGGCCGGATGAAATCGGACAGCTGGCATTGGGAGTCGGAGAAATGGCACATGAACTCCGGGATTTGATTTCCAGAACGTCTATGGCAAAGCTGAAGCAGAAGGAAGCTGAGTTCAAGGCGCTCCAGAACCAGATAAACCCCCACTTTCTCTATAACACCCTTGAATCCATACAAATGAAGGCGGTCGTGAATAAACAGCCGGAAATATCGGATATGACGGCAGCCCTTGGGAAACTGATAAGGCTAAGTATAAGCAGAGGCGCCGAAATAGTACCTATAAAGCAGGAAATTGAACATGTTGGTTTATATATCAAGCTGCAGAAGATACGGTATGGGGACAAGCTGGATTGTGCAATCAGGTTTGACGAAGATATAATGGAGCTCTATAGCGTGAAACTCATACTGCAGCCTATAGTGGAAAATTCCATTTATCACGGGCTGGAGAAGAAGCTGGCAGGCGGAAGAATTGTGTTGACAGGAGAAATCATTGAAGGAGATGTAATCATAAAGATTCAAGACAATGGCGCAGGTATGGCTGCCAAAAAATTAATGCTTATTCGCCGGTCTATGGTTGGTGATGGGACTTATGAAGCCGAGACCACGAACATTGGAGTAAAGAATGTGCACGAAAGGATAAAGCTGTATTTTGGTGAACAATACGGCTTGGATATTTATAGCAGTAAGGACGTCGGCACAATGGTAGTCATAAAGATTCCGGCAAATAAAGACAACACCATTACAACCAATAACATACACGCTGTTACTTTCTTTAACATGCTTAAGATCCCCCTTTTCAATTTTTTTTGAAGCTTCAGATCTGAAACGATAATGTAAATTATACAGCATTCCTTACTTGTTCAATACCCTGCTGTTTTTACTTTACTGGGGGTTAATTTTACTATTATCGGATTTTCACGTTTTGCGGGTCTTTAATTGCCGGAATCTTTATGACTACCATTGTGCCGACGTCCTTACTGCTATAAATA
>JAMCVO010000005.1 GCA_023475715.1 Actinomycetota bacterium | reverse complement strand
GGAATAAGAAGAAAAATTATTGTTATGGCAATTGAAAAAATATATTTATTTTTTTTAAATTTTAAAAATAAAACCAACAATAATGGAGACGTGTACCAAATAGAAAGTCCCCAGGGATTTACTTTTAAATAAGGGAATTTAAGCGTAAATCCGGTATTATTTTGTAAAAGCGGTTCAGGAGGCATAATAAAAAGGCTATAAAAATTTGCAGGTATGTGTACAAAACTAAACATTCCGTACTGTAAATTTGAATCAAGCGGGAAAGTTTTTAGACCAACGCTGTAATTTATTCCTGTTTCGAAAAAAGAATGAAATCTTCTTTGATTATATAATCCATAAAGAGATGTAAAGAAGATAACCGGAATCAACAATAAAATTAATTGCTTTTTGGTAATTCTTTTTTGTAAAAATTCTGCTACAAAAAACATCACTGAAATAAGTAAAAAAATTCGTGTAAAAACAGCAAGACCGATCAATAACCCGATTAACAAAAATCTTTTCTTAGTTAAGTATTCATAAATAGCAAAAAGCATAATAGGAACAGTCATTACCTCTACTTGATATGCTGTAATATTAATTAAAGAAGAAGCAAGCATTACCGTTGAAAAAACAAAAAACATTGAAAGCCATAAAGAATCTGTTATATCAAATTTAAAATGTCTTGATATTTTAAAAGTTACGAAAAAGGATAAAATTAATGAAGCTATTCCAATTACTCCTTGCGGGAAAGTTTTACCAAAAATAAATACAAAAGGCATTAGTAGAATAGATGGAAGCGGTCCAAAATATAAATAAAAATTATGGTAATAATCCGAAATATCTCCTAACGGAAGTTCTGAATTGATTGGAAGCGCGATGTGCTTAGTTAAAAATGCCTTTGACAATAAAGTTAAAGAATTATCGTTATTAAAATGTCCTGCAGTTATAAAAATTTGGTACGAAGAATAAATAGAGAATAGTAATAAAAGTATAAAAAGAATAAATCTTTTGTTTTTAATAAGCTTATGAATAAACATTCTAAATAATTATAGCATTGTTTATTTTGTTGAAGCCAATGGATTTATTTGATATCATATGCTTACTTTCCAAACATTAAAGATTAAAAGGGGGAGGTGAGCACGTTGGCAGATAAAGATTTAGTCGGTAAAGTAATTCATTATTACGATAAAATTGGTGTTGCCGTTATAAAGCTTGAAAAAGCTTTAAAAGTAGGTGATAGCGTTAAATTTGTTCATGGTGAAGATGAATTCACCCAAGTCTTAGAATCAATGCAGCTTGATCACGCTCAAGTTGAAAGCGGAAAAAAAGGGCAGGAAGTCGCGGTAAAAGTAGATAAAGAAACAAAATCAGGAACGCTAGTTTATCTGGTATAAACATTGCCGAGTCGTCCCTGCCTGCCCCGTTAAATCATTGCGGGATCGTCTAATGGTAGGACATGGGACTTTGGATCCCAGTATCATGGTTCGAATCCATGTCCCGCAGCATTTAACCTCAATTTCAAGCCGCTTAAGAAGAAGGATGCACCCTATTTTATACCCTATAGTTTGATTTATGTTAAAAATTGATATATAATTCTCAAGTATGAACCAGGAGAATGAACATAGGCATAATTCCGGAGCAATTAAAGCATATACAGCTTCCGTTGATATAGTGTCTGGTCTTGATCTTAATAAAACGTATCAAGAATTACGAAAATCAAAATTACCAATAATATATACATACGACAGTAATCCCCAAAATAATGGCTATATTTTACAACATGAAGATAGCGAACAATCCTCATTATCGATTTCTCTAGACCATAAAGAGGTAGTTATAAGATCTCCAAGAATTAAATTAAGACAGGGTGAGGTTCTTTTTTCTGCAGCTTATCCTTTAGTTGAATCGCAATTGCAGAATGAAGGCTATCTGACTTGTCATGCAGCTTGCGTTGTTTTAGAAGATAAGGGAATTTTATTACTTGGTCCAAATGGTTCTGGAAAAACTTCTGTTGTACTTGAGCTTTGTAAAAAATATGAAGCCAAATTATCTGGAAATAATCAATGTATAATTGGTATGGATAATTCACTTCGAGTTGCTGACGGTACAAAACCAATTACGCTTCGTTATTCATCCGTCAATCAAGATCATCCTGAATATGTAGGCTTATTCGAAAAAGATGATAAGGATCCCTGGAGAAAAAAGATTTCAGTCAACCCAGAAGAAATAGGGATTAGCACACATAGAGGGCCTGTAAATATATCAAGTGCATACCTACTTCATGTAGATAATACCTTAACCGATCTTTATAAGGATAAAGCAAATGCTTTGGATGATAAGCTATATCTTTATGATAATTTTTCAAGAATAATTAGACTTACAGGTATGACCCCACTTTTGGGAGATACTTATGATTTTTCTTCGTATTTTCCATCGCTTGATACGCCAGAATTATATAAAAATAGAATAGCCGTAATAGGTCATCTACAAGATAAGCTTGATATGGAAAGACTAACAGGACCTTTAGATAGGGTTGTCGGATACATAACAGAAAAGACAAAGGGGGTATAAAAATAATGTATGATATCGTAATCGGTATTCCTTCACGAAACGAAGCGGACTCAATTAAATTTGTTACAGAAACAATAGACAAAGGACTTATTAAGTATTTCTCTAAATATAAAGCAATTATTGTAAACGCTGATAATAATAGTAAAGATAATACCAAAGAAGTATTTTTATCTTCAAAAACAAAGTCTGATAAAAAATATATACGAACTACTTTAAGCGGAAAAGGAAGAAACGTATTAGCAATAATAAAGTATGCATCAAAAGTAAACGCAAAATCAATTGCATTATTTGATGCAGATGTAAAAACCACAAGTCAAGAATGGATAAAATTATTACTAGAACCAGTATTAATTTATAATGTTGACTTGGTTACGCCTTTATATAGGAGAAATAGGATGGAAGGTAATACAACAAATCATTTAATGTATCCTTATCTTTATGCAATCTACAATCAAAAAATTCAGCAACCAATAGGGGGAGAATTTGCTTTATCAAGAAAACTTTATAAAAAGGTACTAAATAACAAAAAATGGGAAAGTACTTATTTATATGGAATTGATATCATGTTAACCGCATTAGCGTTAAAAAATAAAATGTTGATCAAGCAACAATTTTTAGGTCGTAAGATGCATAAACCTTCTTTTCCGAAGCAAAGATTAATTTCAAGCACAGAGCTTGACACTCTTTTTCATATTTTCTTAGAGAGCAATAAGAAACGATATATTAATAAACATGAAGAAGGAGTACTTAATTTAGTAGACAAAGAAATTATTTATCCCAAATCGGAGTGGATTAATGAATCAAAAAAAGCATCAAAAGAATATTTAAAGAAAAATAGAGAAGTGTTAAAGAAAAATTTTGCACAACTTAATGACGAGTTTTTCATAAAAAACAATTTTGAATCATTTATTGATAAGCAAGTTTGGGCTGATATTCTTGCATCGGCATATAATAATTTAAGTTATAAAAATATTAGTATATATAAAGAAGAAGTTAGTGAATTATTGCTTTGCAGAATTTATAAATTTTGGGCTGATATAGAAAAAATGACTCTTAAGCAAGTTAATGATGAGATACAAGAGCAAACAAATTTATTAAAAGTTTCTTTATCTAGCTTTTAAATGTAATTCCATCGTAATCTTTAAGAGCCCACTTATTATTAGAAAATTCTAAATGCATATATCCACCATTTGGAATAGATGCTTGTTTTTCGTAACTTGCAAAACCTAAGTCAATTAAAAGGTGTCTCATTACAGTTCCGTGAGTTAATATTAAGAAGGAGTACTT
>JAMCVO010000393.1:2984-3873 GCA_023475715.1 Actinomycetota bacterium | reverse complement strand
TATTTATCATATTTACTTTTAAATGGGTAAAATATAATGGCATTAAAGTTATTAAACCTGTCCATAAAAGATCTCTGGAAAATGAAGCTATCCATACAAGAAAAAAGTGGAAGATTTTGAATTTATGAAATTTCAACTTTTTGTAAGACAGCTGACTGTAAGTGATTTTAGTAATATATCTTTTATTATCGGCCGGGAGCAGCTTAAGCAGCAAAATTACCATAATAATTCCTGGCATCATGGCAACAGGAGAGAAATTTATGCCGATTTTATCGATATGCCGATTTTATCGATTATCAAAACAAAAAATAATGAACCTATAGCATATCCGGCATTTCCGCCTAGAGATATTATTGAATTCCCAAGACCTTTTTTCTTCCCTTTATATTCAGCACCTATTGCCGCACTCGACGGATGAAATGCAGAAACACCCAGATTTCCGAGAAACAACAGAAGTAAGATAATAAAGTAATTAGGGACAACTGCTATCAGTGATAAAAACATAGCTGCAAAAAGGACTCCATATACCATATAGTTTTTAAATCCATGTCTGTCAGATAAATATCCAAAAAGCGGCTGAGTAAGGCTGTTTGATATTTGAGAAAGTGCAGTCATTATTGATACCTGGAATATATTCAGGCTGTATCTGCTTGCAATTAAAGGAATTATTCCGACAATAAAAGCCGGATATAGATCGATAATAAAATGACTGATTGTGGACAAACTTATATTTTGAATACCTGGTCTAATTTTTCTCATTATTATTTTTTAGCCTCAACTCTTCGTAATTAGAAGATTCTACTAGTTTAAATTTAATTATCAACACTTTTTAATTTTATAAGTGTTTTTGTTTCTATAATTTTATTTATTTTATATAATTTTTATTTAC
>JAMCVO010000393.1:0-2974 GCA_023475715.1 Actinomycetota bacterium | reverse complement strand
ACGGTGAAAAACTGTCTATTAATATTCCTGTTAATTCAAATAATATTTCATAATCAACTGCACCCAGTAACGAAGCAACATCTTCGACCTTTATTTTGTCTTCATCAAGCGATGCCAGCTTTTCCAGTATAACATTTGCATCTCTCTGGCTTCCGCCTGAATATTTTGAAATTAGATTTAGTGCTGCTTCGCTTATATCAATATTTTCCTTCGAAGCAATCATTTTTAATTTGCCCGTTATTGAATCGGAACTGATAGGTTTAAAATTAAATCTCTGGCATCTGGATAAAATCGTCGGAAGGACTTTGTCAGGTTCGGTTGTAGCTAAAATAAACATTACATGCTCGGGTGGTTCTTCCAGAGTCTTAAGAAGCGTATTGAATGCAGCATCGGTAAGCATATGGACTTCATCAATTATGTAAACTTTTTTCTTAAGATAATTGGGCAGGTAATTTACCCTTTCAATCAATTCGCGAGTGGGCTCTACCTTCCTGTTTGAGGCGGCGTCTATTTCAATAACATCAACATTTGTTCCGTTGGTTATGCTTATGCAGTTTTCACAGACATTGCATGGCTCAATGACGTTTTTATCTTTCTCGTGGCTTTTGCAGTTAACAGCTTTTGCAAGAATCCTTGCAGTAGAAGTTTTGCCGGTACCTCTAGGTCCGCAGAAGATATAGGCATGAGAAAGCCTGCTGGTTTTAACTGCGTTTTTAAGAGTCTTTACAGTATCATCCTGACCAACAATTTCGCTGAAGCTTTGAGGCCTCCACTTTCTATATATTGAAATATATCCCATATCTTTTCTGATTTAATTTTAGAAAACAAAACATAAGGACCATGCACCGGTCTTCGATTTAGCGCACCAAGTGCCCATCCTGCAGTTAGCTCCGGCCAGGCTTCCTTGTGGCACCCGAAGCAGTTTACTTACCGCTGCTTCCTCTCGGATCTGACGGGGTTCGTAAGACTTCGCCGCACAAGACCCAACCTTCAACACCACTTTCAGAATAGCTAACCTTACTGCAATAAACCTCAACTACCGGAATTCAGCCTCACTATAGCGGATTGTGAGTTACAGGGCACCGCTAGCTCCCCGCCTAGCACGGTCAATAATGATTATATAAAATAAATAAAATTATAGAAACAAAAACACTTATAAAATTAAAAAGTGTTGATAATTAAATTTAAACTAGTAGAATCTTCTAATTATGAGGATTCGGGATTGAAAAATGATCAGGGAAAAAATTAAACCAAATATCTATAATATCAGTTTATCTACAATCGGTCATTTTGCCGTCGATCTATATCCGGCTTTCATAGTGGGAATAATTCCTTTAATTGCAGGCAGATACAGTCTGTCCATATTCCAGGTATCGATAATGACTGCAATTTCTCAAATCTCAAACAGCATTACACAGCCGCTATTCGGTTATTTATCTGACAGACATGGCTTAAAAAACTATATGGCATATGGAATCCTTTTTGCTGCTATGTTTTTATCACTGATAGCAATAGTCCCGAATTACTTTATTATATTGATTCTTTTGTTTATCGGAAATCTTGGCGTTTCTGCGTTTCATCCATCAAGTGCGGCAATAGGTGCTGAGTATAAAGGAAGAAAAAAAGGGCTTGGGAATTCAATAATATCTCTGGGCGGAAGTGCCGGATATTCAGTAGGTTCATTATTTTTTATTTTAATCATTGATAAAATCGGCATAAAATTTTCTCCTTTTGCCATGATACCGGGAGTTGCAATGACAATTTTGATGCTCAAGTTACTTCCGGCCAATAACATAAAAAAGAATATTGATAAAAATATTTCAAAAAAAACGGCTTATGGCGGGTTTAAATTTCACAAATTAAAAATTACCCATTTTTTCCTTGTCTGGATAGCAGCATTTTCAAGAGATGTTTTATGGACGGGTTTTCTTACTTTCATGCCGCTATATTTTACTCATCTGAAAATCAATATAATAAATATAAGCATAATTCTTCTTATCTTCGGAATAACCGGCGGAGTAGGCGGTATATTCTCTTCTTACTTTGCAGATAAAGTGAAAAGAAATGTTTTAATCCAGGTTGCTTATCTTGCAATTATTCCATTAACTTATTTTATTTTCAGAGCAAATATGGCTGTGAGCATATTTTTGTTTACTTTAACGGGATTTTTCCTTATATCAACAATGCCGATATGCATAAGTTTATCACATGAAATATTTCCTAAAAATTTAAGCCTCGCATCATCTCTGGTAATGGGTTTCAGTGCAGGTTGTGCAGGAATAGCGGTAATGTTCTTAGGCAAGCTTGCCGATAAAATCGGCATCGAAAAAACTGTTTATATAATACTTATTCTTCCTTTTATCGCCATAATATCAATGTTTTTTATGCCTTATGTTGAAAGAAAAAGAACACAAGGATAAAATTTTAAATGTTCGGTTTCTTTATGATGGCAAGCAAGTCTCTTAGAATGAATCTAAGCTCTATTTTTATCGCACATACCGACAGTAATTTTTAAGGGAATTAGCTAATTTGAAAGCTTTTTATTTTTAATTTATTTTTGAAAATATTTAAATATTATATTTTCAGCTTTATTTCTTGAAATGTTATAACTTTGCCAGCTTTTCTGGTTTTTAAGATCCAGTTGTCTTCCCATAAAATAGCCCTGTATTTCATTTGCGATTTGCTTATCCTTTGAGTCCTGTGAATCTTTAACTGATATGAAAAATTTCTCCATTTCGGGAACAGCATCGTAGGATAAGCCTTTTAAATAAACCATGTCTATCTGTCCGGTTTCAAAGTAACGGTTAATATTGTTATTGGCTATTATTTTATCCACGTTTGCAAAATTCATTATTATATAAATTGCAAGAGAAATTATAAAATAAGTCTTAATTATAGGGAGCTTTTGGTACCAGATATAAATAATGTTAATAACAAACAAGAAAAACAGCATTATCATAAGAAGCTGGTGCTT
>JAMCVO010000469.1:1248-3858 GCA_023475715.1 Actinomycetota bacterium | reverse complement strand
CCTTTTGCTAAAATAGTACCCATCTTATGAATATGTTCTATGACATTTTTTTTCTTCATTTCATTAATTGTTGCTTTTGCTGCTGCAAGTGATAAAATTTCTCCACCAAATGTAAAAGAGAAAAAAACGTCTTCAAGCTTTTGCATTATTTCTTTTTTTCCCACAAGCGCGGATAATGGCATTCCATTTGCCATAGCTTTACCAAAAGTTGCGAGATCTGGAGTAATATTGAAATATTCCTGTGCACCACCAAGACTCCATCTAAATCCGGTTATGACCTCATCAAATATCAAAATAGCTTTATTTTTATGTGTAAGCTCTTTTACTTTATTTAAAAAGTCATTTTTTGGAAAAACTACACCCATCGGCTCCATAATAACACAGGCTACATTTCCCTTATATTTGTCAAAAATTTTAATAAGGCTATCTATATCATTGTATTTAAATTGTTTTGTCAGTTTTCTTACAGCTTCAGGTATTCCCGCATTCCTTTCTGTTACTGCTATATACCAGTCTTGCCATCCGTGGTACCCACAACAGGCAATAATATCTCTTCCTGTATAAGCTCTAGCAAGTCTTATTGCAGCTGATGTAACATCAGAACCATTTTTCCCATACCTAACCATCTCAGCACATGGGATTGTATCTACAAGTAACTGGGCAACTTCAACCTCTAAAGGATGCATCTGGGTTAAAATAATAGCATCTTTCAACTGATTTATAATTGCTTTATCTACAGCATCATAGCAATAACCTAGTATAATAGGCCCAAGACCCATTCCATAATCAATATATTCATTACCGTCTACATCCCAGACCCTACAGCCTTTACCTTTTTTCAAATATTTTGGAGCAACTCCATCTACAAATTGTGTTGGCCCCTTAGACAAACACTGCGTCTGACATGGGATAAGTTTTTTAGCTTCTTTATATATGTTATTTGACTCTTTAATTTCTGGTTTATTTATAACCATTAGACCTCCTTATTCCATTTTGTACTCTTTTATGTCTTTTATAGTTCCCTTTTTACCATTTACTCAATATCCATCTATTCATTAAATAGATTAAGACTATGATTCCCCCCATTATGTATATATCAAAGTAACGAATTTTTTTTATAAAAATCTTCTAGTAATTCCATCTGCTCTTCATTTAATGAATAATAGGGCTCTCTTCTCCAACGCTGTGCTATACCAAAAATCTCTAATGCAGCATGGATTAAAGCATCGGAGTCAGTGCCAAACTGCTTAGGTAAATCAAATGCCAAAGGAAACTCATATTTATTAATAATGGATGTCGCCTTTTTAAAATTCCGAGACTTGACAGCTTCCCAAAACTCATGATCAATATTGTTTTTGTATGCCATGAATAAAGAAAGATACCCATCGGACCCATAGTGCATCACATCCAAGTAGTTAAACATGCAACCCCCACATAAAAACGGCCACCTTCCATCAACTAAACTTGCTATTCTCTTAGCATATACCCCAAAAGTATCATCTTTTATTGCCACTATTCCTGAATTTTTTTTATCAAGAAGTACTTTAATTGTTTCCTCGGGTATCGCCCTGCTTCCTAATGCTGTTACCAACATTACCGGCATTTCCTTTGCAACTGACTCATAATGCTTTATTAGATTTTGAGCTGATGAAGCACAGATCCAATCTGGTGGTAATGTCATTAATACATCTGTACCTATTTGTCGACAATATTTGGCAAACTCAACAGCCTGGCAAGTAGGCCATATCCCACAAGCAGCAACCACCATGGCTCGCCCTGCCGTTTGTTCAACAACAACTTTTGTTACTTCAGCAATTTCAGCTTCAGTTAATATAGTATAAAGACTATCTCCCACAGTTAGTAACACTGTGCCACTTTTGCTTTCTACTAAATAATCAACACAGTTTTTTAATCCTTTATAATCAATAGTATTATCTTTATTAAATGGGGTAGATACAGAACCTATAGGACCTCTTAAAGCCTCTTTAACTTCCTCAATACTAATCATTTTAATCCTCCTCTATTAAATGAATTTCGAGGTAATAGTCATTATTTATATACCAGAATACTTTTTAAAAGATCAAATTTCTATAAGACATTACTTTTTGAGCTATCCCAGTCTCTAGTTTTTTTGACTTAATTTGACTTAGTATTCATTTTTTTATATAAATCATGAAAATATCGTTTTAAATTCTCTTGTATCTTTTCAGGAACTGGCGACTTATAGCTAGCAGTTAGTTCATCCACTTTTTCGTGGGCATTTTCCAGTATGGACTTTGATATTTCATAACCTGCCGAAGTATCAAACAGGATGCTTTTAAAAAATTCATCACCTCTTAAAAGCTTGGTTGTCAGGTCATCAGTAAGAAAGTTCCCTCCATGTCCCTGAGCTTTCATACTCTTAACTCCCTCTTCGAGGTATTCCATATTTATTCCTCGGCTTAAGTATTTTGCCACTTTCAACCATTCTGATTGAATAACAATCATTTCTGAAGAAAGACCGTTTGCATTACAGCAGGATCCTAACCCTGCAATGATATTTGCTCCTGAATTCTGGCTAGCAAGCATAAAAAGCATACTCTCAGCACCACTCTGCATATCGTAACGGTG
>JAMCVO010000469.1:0-1238 GCA_023475715.1 Actinomycetota bacterium | reverse complement strand
GCTTACAGAAGAAGTGATTGAAAACATTGGGTTCAAAGTTGAGAATGATATATTAATAAAAAGCATACTCTCAGCACCACTCTGCATATCGTAACGGTGGGATAGTGTACCCCCGCATTCAGCAACTACTGGCATACAATAAGATTTTGCCAGTTCGACTATTGCGATTTTCCACAAAACCTTATCGATAGTATAGTATAAATCATGCCCTGACTCCATATCACTGACAGACGGACCTAACGAATAAAGAAAAGGATTCCCGGGATTAATCATCTGTGTAAGTGCAGCAAGAAATATATTCTCAACATTTCCCTGTAGCATAGTTGTATCCTTACTATATGGTGATGTCGATCCTGCCATTGGGCAAATTGTGGGGACGACGTTAAAATTTCTTGCTGTAGCCTCGAGTAGAATCTGGCAATTGAATTTTGTCAGTTTAAGAGGAGAAACAACAGCCACCGCTAGTGTCATAAGTTTGCTTTTTGCAAAATCTTTACCATCTGCAAGAATATCCCCGATTTCCATCCACTGTCTGAAGCTTTCCAAAGAAGCTAAACAAACAAGATAATGCTTTGTATGGTTCAACAGGTGAGTCTCAAGTGCCCTTAAACTAGACGTGTTATCACCGTAATCGGTTACAGGAAAATCCATCCTGCTTACCATAGCAACCTCTTCATTTTTTTGTGTTAGAATTGTATTTCTTCTTATATCCTCAAGACAAGGATGACGAGGGGTTTTTGTCACGTAATCAATAATCCAAGGGTCTGTAACAATGGCCATAATAAACTGGTTGCTACCGCCAATACTATATTCCTTTCTATCTATTCCCCTTGCAACATAGCTCTGCGGTACCTTTATTAGAAGTTCGCGTAGCAGTTTTGATGGTATTTTCACTATCTGACTGACCTCATCAACGATTGCTCCAGCTTTAGCAGCTTTTTTTATTAATATATCATTCTCAACTTTGAACCCAATGTTTTCAATCACTTCTTCTGTAAGCTTCTTTATTTTTTCTATCTGATTTTCTCTCAGCTCTCGAATTATCATAATTCCTTAATCTTTTGCAAACTATTTATTGAAATTTATAACACATAAAGAATAATTTGATTAAAAATTATTATTTAAAGATTAACATAATATAGCTTAGATAATAAAATGTTCCATAGTAAATGTCAATAAATTTCAATATTGAAATTTATTACAATGAATGATAACCTTACTATATGGTGATGTCGATC
>JAMCVO010000054.1 GCA_023475715.1 Actinomycetota bacterium | reverse complement strand
CACCAGGATTTTCAACGACTTTTGATGGTTTAGTTCAAAGAAGTGGAGCTTGCGATACTACTGCTAATTATAGAAGTGGGAGCGGAACGCTCGCCTCAACAACTGCTGCTGCGGGACAATTAACTTATGCAGATAGTAGAACTTGTGCGGCAGGAAGTATCCAAAAATATGAAAAATCAATTTTTAAATTTAATCTTAATCCTGTTCCAATTAAAGCTGTAATAACTAATGTAGTATTTTCACCTTTTATTTCAAGTAAAGGAGATACTGCAAATGCCCAAAGAGTGGTTATTACAAGCGTATCAACGGCTTCTACTACTGGAATTTCTTTAACTGATTATGAAATAGGACAACAAGGAACCTCTTTTTATACAAGTTCTTCAATAGCCAACATAACAACTGGCGGATTTTATGATTTTCCTGCTTTTAATTCAGATGGGAATACTTATGTTAAGAATACATTTCAAACAGCAAGCACAACAATTACAGCAAGACTAAATTGGGATTTTGATAACACCACTCTTGGAACTGGGAATGTAGAAGATTATGTTGGTATGTATTATTCAGATGATTTGGCGTCAGAAGCTCCCAAATTAACAATTGGTTACACTATAAGAACATTAAGAGGAAGAGGAATATCAAGATGATTAAAATTCTATTTTTATTTTTTATATCAATTCTATTAGTTCCATTCTATTGGGTTTATTTTAAGATAATAAATAAAGAATTAAAACATTTATAATGGAAACAACAATTAATAAACTACAAGACGAAAAAATTGATAGTAAAGTATCGTGGCAAATTTTTATCTGGGTTATCGGAATTTTGATAATTATAATTGGAATAGCGATAAATTATTCCTTAGGAGCAAGTGAAAAAGCGGACAATGCCATTCAACAGGTCGGAGATGTTAAAGGAGATATTAAGGCGATAAATACTTCGCTTAATTTTATTCAAGGAACATTAGTTGAGATTAAGCAAGAAGTTAAAAAATAATGTCAAAAGGAACACTAAAAGAAATTAAAATTGGCGGAGGATGGAACCCCGATATTGAAGATGAAAGGGATTTTCAACTTGGCGCACTTTATAAATTGCCAGCGTTAGAGGAAATCCCCGATGAATTTACAGTTTCGGAACTTTTACGAGTTAAAGACCAAGGCCAGTCTGACTTCTGCACCGCTTTTGCTTCAACTTATGCTTCTGAAATACAGGAAGGAATTGAATTATCCCCGGAATGGCAATTTGCCAAAATTAAAGAATTATCCGGCGATCCTGAAAAATGGGGCGCGGACATAAGAACAGCCCTTAAATCTTTTATAAAATTTGGTTCTTTGCCGGCTTCGGAGGTCCCGGAAGAATTAAAATACAGCGATGAAAAAAATAATAGAGATATTATAGCTGATATTAAAAATTGGCCGGCTCTTGAAGATAAAGCGATTAAATTTAAAAAAAATAGTTTTTTTAAAATAACCGGACCATATGACTTATTTGATAATATCCGCGCTTCATTATGGCAAAGTAAAAAAGAATTTGAAAAAAGTAAGAACCCAAGTTTATTAAAATTAGTTATTACAGGCGTGATATGGAAATACTCTTGGACTGTGGCAGATAAAGGAATTATACCTGAACAGGAATTTTCAGGAGGTTTCGGCCACGCTTTTGTTTTTATCGGAACGAAATTTATTGATGGGAAAATTTATCTTGAAACAAAACTTTCAAATGGAACAGATATTGGGAATGAGGGAAGTTTTTATTTTTCGCGAGAAGTTGTTAATAACAATTTAAAATGGGGAGCATATACTTTAAAAGATATTGAACCGGAAGTGGCAAAATATCTTATTAAAAATAATTTCGGGGCGTCAATGTCGTGGTTCGCCAAGTTAATTTTATTTTTTCAAAATTTATGACAGGAGCGGAAATGATTACAATGTTTGAGGGATTAGTTGATGATAAGTTGGACACAACTTTAATTTATCAACTTTTTAATATGGCAAAAAATGAGATTGAAATTGAGAGGCAATGGGAAACATTAAAAGAACTGGATGAATCGCAATCAATATCATCAGGCCATACATATACAACGGCAAAATCATTGCCAACGAGATTTTTAACCTCATTATCTTTATATGTCGGCGATGATAGAATCCCATATCAACAAATTCCGTTAGAACATCGTGAAAGATATAAAGAAATGACGCATAGATGGTATTTGAAAATGATTGACAGTAATTTCTTTATTTGCGGAACGCCGGCAACAGGAACAATACATTTATTTTTTATAAAATCAACCGCTGATATTTCCTCTTCGCAATCTTGGACATTCCCCGCATTCGCCCATCCCTTAATTCCAATTAAGGCGGCTAAATTATTTTATCCGATAGACAGAATCGAAAAAACAAGAGCTTATGATGATAGGTGGCTTATCCAAGAAAATATGATAAGAAGGCAACTTCACGCTTGGGACGCGCGATTAAAGAAAGAGGCCGCGAAGCATCACAAATATCCGTTTATTCCAAGCACTCACAGCAATATAGCGTGGTAAAAAATTATGGAATCTAAATAATGGTCGCACTTTATGTCGGGAGTGCCATAATAAAACAAAAAAATGTGTCTTCAAGTTATAGAATAGAAAATTTCACAAAAGGATTGGTTGACGCCATCGAAAAGAAAAGTATCCCTGCTGGTTCGGCCCAAAAAGTCTTAAATTGGATGACCGGAGGCGACCAAATATCAGTAAGAAGAGGATATAAAAGGCTCGGTTCAGACGCCGGAGTTTCGCCTTCAAAAATTACGGGATTATTTACCGGCCATACAATAAACGGCACAGAGGTTTTATTTCGTAAAAGAGGCCGGAAACTTGAATACTATAACAAAACGACTTCCGACTGGAGCGAAATAGGAAGCAATCTTTTTCCGACAGATGCCACAAATGAGGATGTTTTTTTTGATGAAATTGTAAATCAAGCCGGCGCGCAAGTTTGGTGCGGTTCGCCAAATTCAGGACTTTATAAAATAATGATAAATTCAGGCAAATCAGGTTCAGGATTCATTGAACCGGTGGCCGAAGATAATTATAGCGCTTCAAAAAATCACAAGGGATATTTAAAAATAAAAGCAAATAGGATTTTTTTGTGGCGTAAATTGGGCGATGTTGGTTCAATTCGCGGTTCTTATATTGATAATCGCCAATATACGACAGTTTCTAATGAATCTCTTGGGACTGGCAACGCTTCCACAAAAACATTTTCAGGAACGCTTGCTGCCGTAACGGGAATAAGAACTTGTTTTGCTATTGTGGTTGACGCGGTTGTTGTTGGAGGCGCGACAGAAACATTTACCGATAACCGAGACGGCACTTTGACTTCCAATTTGGGCGGAACAGGAACGATAAATTATAATACCGGAGCGATTTCGGTTACTTTCAATACCGCGCCGGATACCGCTCAAAGCGTTCTCGCGGACTACCAATGGGAAGATTCAACTAATCAAGGACTTGCCGATTTCACAGAATCTTCGCCGCGAACGGCCGGACAAGGATTTTATCAACCTCAAGGGGCCGGCGGACAAGTTCAGAATGTTGAAACATATAAGGATATTGAATACTGTTTGCACGAATTTATGACGTGGTTTTTGAATATTACAAATGATGATACGAAAGCAAATAATCAAATATACAGAGAAAAAGCCGGTATACCGAATATAAGAGCTTCTGTGGCGACTGGCGAAGGGATTTATTATGTTGACGATAAAGATGAGGCAGATGTCAGAATAAGGCTTTTAACTATTGATCCGGGCGGTTCTGCTGAGATTATTCCATTTTCAATTTCAGATAATATTGATTTATCCGTTTATCTTTTTTCT
>JAMCVO010000131.1 GCA_023475715.1 Actinomycetota bacterium | reverse complement strand
AAAGAATTTCAATTTCTCCATAAAAAATTAAACCTGTATTTCCTGTTTTGATAAAGAGATATAATTATTAAAATTAATTGCATATTATATCTTTAATTTAAATATTTTTTAAATATTTTTATTTATTTAAATATACAAAACTTACTTTAGATTATTAATATTACATATTATAATTTTCATATATTTATTTATAAAAAATAAACTTGTTTTCGGAGGTTAATAATGTCAGCACACCCGGAGCCTTCTGCAAAAGATAAAAAAACAATCATTTCAAACAATACCATAAATAATAAGTTATTATGTGCAATCGACAAGAAACCGATAAATAATAAATCAGAAATCGAATTCCATCACATCAGACCCCTGACTTTTCAGGATAAATTTGATTCTTCCAGCTTTATAACTATCTGCAAGAAGCATCATAAAGAATTGGGGGAATTATCGCTTACTGAATATAATTCAATCAAGGAAATGGAAAAATTTTTTAAGGGAAACGGGCTTAAAAAACTTAATGATGTTATTAAATTAAAACTGCAGGAAAACAGTTCCGGGGAGATGCTTAAATCAGAATTCAAAAAAACTGATAATGAAATAAGGATTACTTTTGGAGACAATAATAAAACAAAGACGTTTCCCTTATCCACATGTCCCTCAA
Organism: Actinomycetota bacterium; assembly: GCA_023475715.1. The sequence goes on along the minus strand of JAMCVO010000131.1, from coordinate 3,211 downwards.
CAGGCTTTAAATATTTTTATATTGTCCTTCCTGTCAAATACATACACAATGATGAAGAATTACAGCCAAGACCTCTTGAAATGGACAGGCTGCTTGACCTTTACAGACACCTCCTTGTAAACAGCCAGCTTACACCTTCGGTTTGCAGGCTTACCGAAAACAAGATTCTTCTTTTTGACGGTCAGCATAAAGCTGCCGCTCAGATATGGGCAGACAGAGAAGAAATCGAATGCAAAGTATATGTGGAACCAAATATCAAGCTTCTGAAGGAAACAAATCTGGTAGCGCATGATAAATTAAGGCAGATGCCTTTCTTTACATCAGTTCTCATAAACAAATGGGCAAGCATATTTGTTGAAGAATGGAAAGAATATATGGCTAAAAAAGGGCCGAAATCAGAGTCGGGATTCGTGTCTTTCCTGATAAATAAAGGAAAAAAGAAATCTGCAGCAATTAACATGATTGAAAGCAACATCTATGACAGCATAATAGAAGACAAAAAGAATCTGATTATAAAATACATAGAGGAATATAGTTCAACAAACAGAAAACCTATAACCACAAACAGATTGAAGCAGACTATTTTCAAGAAATTTATTGCTTCTCCTCCGCTTGATATGGATATCGAAGAATCTGACAGGCTCAGGGAACTTGAAAGAAAAAATGTTGTAAAACTATTGAATATAATCACCAGATATACTCTGACGGATAAATGGAACCCTGATAAAAACGACGGGGATCATAAAATTTCCGAGAGAATCTATCTTTTAGGAGCTTTTAAAGCATGGACAGGCATATTGAAAGATGTAATTGCAACAATTCTTGAGCTTTTCGATGAAAACGAGAGAAAAGAAATCTTCTTAAGGGAAATAAGCGATGACAATTGGGAAAGCATTGAAAATTGCATCACGCTTATGTTTGATCGACGTATATGGCAGGATGATTCACAGGAAAACTATAACATGCTGAGGCTCTCAAATGAAAACCAGGTCAGAAAGTACCTGGCAAGAAGGGGCATAAGCGTAAATGAAATGCTGAGCCGCACAGGACTTGATGCAGATAACTTTGTTGATTAAAAATGCTTGCGATTAGCAGCTTATTTTAATTTTTTACAAGGTTATAAGTTTCTCTTATAATAATGAGCTCTTCGTCAACTTTCACAATACAAACCGGAATTTTTGTTGAACCTGAATTTATAGTAAGAATATTCATGCTTTAAAGATTAAGGTTTTTTATGACATTTCTTACAATATTTTCAAGATCACTTTCTGAAATACCACTATACGAAGAACTGCAAGGATTTTCAGCTGAAGTTTCATCAAAAAGTGGATTTGTCTCATAAGCAACCCTTTTAATATTCAGAAGATGTCTTGCCGAAATATTATCTGAAGATATGCCTCCGCCCCATGTTCCTGTTGAGAGAGTCAGCGAAGGTGTAAGCGGTGTTGTAAGGCCTATAGCTCCCTGGGAAGCAGATGTATTGATAAGTATCCTGAAAACCGGCTTTTGAAGTGCAAACTGAGTTATCACCTCTTCATCAGTTGAATGAATTACCATGGTATGACCCAAACCACCAAAATTAATTATTTCTATGCAAAGTTCACAGCATTCCTGCCAGCTGTTTCTTGTAAAATAAGCAATTATGGAGCTTAGAACTTCTCGCGACAGTGGATATTTCGGACCGACTGTATCAAGAGGTGCAACTAAAAGTCTGGTGCCATCCGGAACTGTAAATCCCGCAGCATCGGCAATAACCTTTGGAGACTTTCCAACCATTTGTGCATTCATTGCGTTGTTTTTAATAAGAAGGGAGCTTGCTTTTTCCACCTCTGAGGGACTTAAAAAATAACCCCCGTTTTTCTTAAGTATTTCTCTAAAATTTCTATCTATATCACTATGAGCAACTACTGACTGTTCGGATGCACATATGACACCATAATCAAAAGATTTTGAAGCAATAATGTCCCTTGAAGCCTTTTCAAGATTTGCCGATTTATCCACAAAAACCGGAGTATTTCCAGGACCTACTCCAAGCGCAGGTTTTCCATAAGAATGAGCAGCTTTTACCATATTGAGTCCGCCTGTTGCCAGAATCATTGAGACATCTTCATGTGACATCAGCTCTTTGGAACCTTCCATGGTTACAATGTCAAGACATGAAATCAGTCCTTTTGGCGCTCCCGCAAGCTCTGCTGCCCTTGCTAAAACATATGATGCCTCACATGAACACTTTGCTGCACCGGGATGGGGAGAGAAAATAACGGCATTGCGTGACTTTATTGCTATCAAAGCTTTAAACATTACTGTTGATGTAGGATTAGTTGTCGGAGTAATGGCACAAATTACACCCATAGGATGTGCAATCTCTATAACTTTTTTTACGTTGTCCCTGTTAACAACTCCGACAGTTTTAAGATTCTTTATTGAATCATAAATATTTTTAACGGAAAAAAGATTTTTAATTATCTTATCTTTTACATTACCGTAACCTGTCTCTTCAACTGCCATTTGTGCAAGCTTTTCGGATGCCTCTATTCCGGCTTTTGACATTGACTCTACTATGGTATCGACCTGTTCCTGTGAGAAATTACAAAATATTCTAAATGCTTCTTTGGCTTCTTTTGCAAGACGTCTTGCTTTTTGGATTGAAAGCAAATCTTTGTCAATTAATAAATTTTCCATAAGTTACTTTATATAAAATTCAGCTGAAATAGTTATTCATTAAAAAAATTAGAAATTTGACTTTTTAAATCGATACCATGCCTCTTATTGTTTCAGTAATTCTTTCCGGCTGAGGTATATAAAATTTTTCAAGTACGGGAGCAAAAGGCGCAGGTGTATTTGGTGCAGCTATTCTTATTACAGGCGCAAGTAAATAATCAATAACTTTTTCTGATACTTGTGCAGCAATTTCTGCTCCTATTCCACCCTGTTTTGATGATTCCTCTACAATTACAATCCTTCCGGTTTTTTTAACCGAGTTTATTATAAGGTCAATATCCAAAGGCCATAAAGTCCTCGGGTCAATTATTTCACAATCAATTCCTTCCTTTGAGAGCATATCGGCAGATAGCATAGAAAAATGCATCATAAGAAGACTTGAAACAATAGTCACATCTTTGCCGTTATTTTCTCTCCCCATCCCGGTGCAGCAAAGTGTTCATGTGAGGCATCATATGTTTTAGCAAGGGCAGCAGAGCTTGCGGGAGCG
>JAMCVO010000102.1 GCA_023475715.1 Actinomycetota bacterium | reverse complement strand
CGTATGTGATATTTCAAATAGTGAACAGGTAAAACATATGGTTCAAAAAACTATCGACAATTTTGGCAAACTCAATATCTTGGTAAATAATGCAGGAATAGGAGGATTTTCCAAAACAGCAGTAGAGCTGACCGAAGAAGAGTTTGATAAAACGTTTAGCATAAACACCAAAGGCACCTGGCTTGTTTCTAAATATGTAATCCCGGAAATGAAAAGAGCAAATGGAGGTTCGATAATCTTGATATCTTCAATTTCTGCATTTTATGGGCAGAAACGTAATGATTGCTATAATGCTTCAAAAGCTGCAGAAGAGCTGCTTATAAAAAATATTGCCCTTGATTTTGCTAAAGATAATATTAGAGCAAATTCAATTTGTCCGGCATTTGTTGCAACAGAAGAAAGTAACCTTGAGTTTTTATTTAATCAACCAGGCAAAGTTATAGCCGGAGTAAAGAGTTATTCAGAAGCAGTGAGCCTTCATCCAATTGGCCGCTTGGGAACTCCGGAAGATATAGCCTGGGCTGCTGTTTATTTGGCATCTGATGAGTCAACCTGGGTAACCGGTGCTTCTTTTATGATTGACGGAGGATATACGTGCAGGTAGTTAAGAGTAGTTTATTTTTGTTTTTTTAAAAAATGAATAAAAGTTAAAAATTATAAAAAAATCATTATCAAATATAAGGAATTAATTAAAATTGCAATTAACAGAAAATAAAAAAATAGAACTGCTTAAAATAATGCTGAAAATAAGATTTTTTGAGCAGTATGTTGGCCGGAAATATATAAATGGTGAAATTCCTGGATTCTTACATTCTTATGCCGGCCAGGAGGCTATTGCAGCTGGATTTTGTGCTGCTTTAAATAAATCCGATTATATAACCAGCACTCATAGAGGACATGGCCACGTAATTGCCAAAGGCGCCGATGTTAAAAGGATGATGGCTGAAATTTATGGGAAGGCAAGCGGACTATGTAAAGGCAAGGGCGGCTCCATGCATATAGCTGATTTTAATTTGGGAATCATCGGTGCAAACGGAATAGTAGGAGGCGGAATACCTGTTTCGAATGGTGTCGGTCTTTCGATAAAGATGAGAAATACCGGTGAAGTTGTCGTATGTTTTTTCGGTGACGGAGCATCAAATCAGGGTTCCTTTCATGAAGCTTTAAATCTTGCTTCGGTATGGAAACTGCCGGTAATTTTTGTTTGTGAAAATAATTTATATGCACTCTCCACTCCGCAAAAATATCATCAAAATATAAGAAATATCTCCTCAAGAAAGGAAGCTTACAATATTTACGGCAAAACTGTTAATGGCAATAATGTGCTGGAAGTTTTTAATGAAGCAATAAAAGTTATCAAAATGGCACGTGAAGGCAAAGGCCCATGTTTGGTTGAATGTCAAACTTATAGAAAGTACGGACACTATATCGGAGACCCCGGGATATATGTAGATAAAGACGAAAAAAATTTTTGGGAAAAGCTTGATCCTATATTAAATTATAAGACGTATCTTTTAGATAATAAAATATTAAATAAAGAAATATTGGAATTTGTTGAAAAAGAGGTAGAGGAAGAAATTATTGAGGCTGAAAAATATGCAAAAAATGCCAGTTTTCCTGAACCTCAGGATGCATTAAAAGATTTATATGCGGGGGAGCTGGAGAAATTATGTCTTTAAAGAAAAGGACTTTTAGAGAAGCAATTAGAGAGGCTTTGGATGAAGAAATGAAAAGAGATCCCGGAGTTTTTTTAATAGGTGAAGATATCGGTTTTTACGGGGGTACAAATAAAGTTACAGAAGGTTTATTTGATAAATATAAAAATAGGGTTTTAGACACGCCGATTTCCGAATCTGCTATTATAGGAGCAGCACTGGGTGCAGCAATAACTGGCTTCAGACCTGTAGCAGAACTCAGTTTTATGGACTTCGTAGCTGTTGCAATGGACCAAATAGCAAATCAGGTGGCTAAAATAAGATATATGTCAGGCGGACAGGCTGAAATTCCTCTGACAATCAGAACCCCGGAGGGCGCAGGAAGGTCTGCTGCGGCACAGCACTCACAGTCATTGGAAGCGTGGATGATGCACACCCCTGGTCTTTTAGTAGTTGTACCGTCTAATCCTTATAATGCAAAAGGTTTGCTGAAATCATCTATCAGAAACAATAATCCTGTAATATTTGTAGAAAATAAGCTGCTATATAATGACGTAGGAGAGATACCCGACAAGGAATATGTCATACCATTAGGTAAAGCTGATATCTTAAGAGAAGGAAATAACTTGACAATAATAGCCTATGGTAAAATGGTAAAATATGCTCTTGCAGCATCAGATTTTCTAAAAAATAAAATTAGCATAGAAGTAATAGATTTACAGTCTCTGGTTCCCATGGACACTGAAACGATAATAAACTCAGTCAAAAAAACGGGAAACGTATTGATATGTCATGAAGCTGTGAGACGCTGCGGCGCAGGGTCTGAGATAGCTTCTGTCATTTATGAACAGGCTTTTGATTATTTGGATTCACCTATAAAAATATTGGGTTCTATAAATACCCCGATACCTTTTTCTCCGGTGTTAGAAAATTATGTAATACCGGATGAAAAGAAGATAATCCAGGAAATTAATACTTTTTATAAGATATCGTAATCTATTGATCTATAAAATCTAAATCAAATGAATACATCAAAAGAACTATTTTTAAAAATAATGGGTTTCAAACCTTGTGAAAGAACTCTTAAATGGGAATTTGGTTATTGGGGCGGTACCATCAATAGATGGTATAAAGAAGGTCTTCATAAGAAAAAAGGTTTCCCGGCCAAACTCAAATATGGGCAAGCGGTACCAGGCAATGCCGTAGCTGCCGGGTCACCAAGCTGGGGTGGTGAAATACCCGTAAAAGATTATGATGTGAGTCATTATTTTAATTTTGACGAAGGTTTCACACTCCTGCCTTATAATTACTGGATATTTCCCATATTTGAGAAAAAAGTAATTTATGAAGATGATAAATATATTGATTTTTATGATGTGGATGGTATTCGGAAAAAAAATTTAAAAGATGATTCAAGCATGCCCTTTTTTATGGAATGGCCAGTCAAATCCGAAAATGATTGGGAAAAAATAAAGGAAGAAAGATTCAATTTTGATAGTATAGGTAAAAGATTTTCAGGGAACTATAAAGAATATATTGAAAAGTCCAAAAGTATTAAATCACCTCTTGGGATATTCGATGCTCCTGCAGGTTTTTTTGGTTCAGTCAGATTTCTCTTAGGTGAGAAGAATCTTTTCCTGCTTTATTACGATAACCCCAAATTATTAAATAAAATTCTTGATCACTTATGTGAATTATGGCTACTTATGGCGGAAGAATTACTATCTAAAATAAATTTTGATTTTGCATCCTTTTGGGAAGATATGGCCGGAAAACAGGGTTCATTTATAAGTCCGGCTGTTTTCAGGCAATTTATGACACCCAGATATAAAAAAATTATTAATTTTTTGAAATCGAAAGGTATGAAGCATTTTTTGGTTGATACTGACGGTAATGTAAATGATTTAATTCCATTATTTTTAGAGGCAGGAATAACAATCATGTATCCTTTTGAACAGCAGGCAGGTAATGATTTGCTAGAAATCAGAAAAAAATTTCCCGATCTTGGGATGATTGGAGGTTTTGATAAAAATTCGTTATATAAGGGAAAAAGTTTTATAGATAAGGAAATAGAGAAAATATCACTTTTAATAGATAGGGGTGGTTATATCCCATGTGCCGATCATTTAATTCCGCCAAATTGCAGCTGGGAAAGTTTTAAAGCAGGAAAAGATTCTTCTCACCTAAGAGAAATCTGACTGAACCAAAAAATGCTTCATAC
>JAMCVO010000711.1 GCA_023475715.1 Actinomycetota bacterium | reverse complement strand
TTGCCATATTCTTCAATCCTCCTTTTTGTACTTCATGGACTTTAAGACCCAAAGTTCTTGACATTGTTGATGTTAACGCAACTGTAAGTGATGCAAGATTTCCAGAAGGTCCTCTTACAATCTCAAAACTTGATTATACTCTTGAGAATCTTATGGTAATTGAAGGAAATCTTGAAAAATATATTCAGTATCCGGGGTCTCATTGCAGAAACGGTGCTTTAGTAAGAGTACCGGATGGTTATAAAATGATGGAGTTGTTTGATTCGCACCATAACTGCTTCATGGTTGGAAAACAAAAAGAAGGATTGAAGAATATGGCAAAAGTGTTCGGCCTTACGATAAAAACAATTTAATTTTTTATAGATCTTTTTACATAAAATAAAATAACTACATTTATGTATATTTCAATCTTATAGCTTAAGCCTATTTAGAAACATGTCCATTATGATATGAATAAATTACATTAAAGGTTTTTTTAAAGCATAGGAGGATTTATGAAAGTTGGAATTGACAGCTATTGTTATCATAGGTTTTTCGGCGAAGTATATGATGACCAGGAGAAACCTTCTAAACAAATGACTCTGGAAGATTTTATCAACAGGGCTCACCAATTGAAGGTTGACGGAGTCTCGCTGGAGTCATGTTTTATTCCAAAATATGATATTGCTTACTTAAGCGAAATAAAAGGGATGCTGGATGAATATAATCTGGACAGAGTATACGCTTGGGGGCACCCTGACGGTCTTGAAGGTGGAAAGAATGAAAGAGCTTATGAAGATATGGTAACACATATTGAATATGCAAAGAAAATAGGTGCAAAAGTAATGCGTGTTGTAGGCAGCAGCCTGATGTTCAGGTTCGAACCGCATGGTCCGCAGATTGAAAAATTATCGGATATGTTTTCCAGCGCGGTTAAAATTGCGGAAAGATCTGGAATAAAGCTTGCTGACGAAAATCATATAGATTTTAATCCGGAAGAAATGCTTCAAATTATAAAAAACGTAAATTCTCCTAATTTTGGAATTAATTTTGATACGGGGAATTTTATGCGTGTTCTTGCAGACCCGATTAAGGGGATGGAAAAACTTGCAAAATACACTTTTGCAACCCACGTAAAAGATTTAAAGCCTCAAAGAGGGCAATCGGTAAGCAGCTGGCATTTTTTCGCATGTACACCTGTGGGAGATGGCTTGGTAGATAATCAAAAGCTTGCCCAACTGTTGAAAGATGCCGGATATCAGGGATTTTTTGCGGTTGAAATAGATTATCTTCATCCTGATTATAAAAATGACGAGGATGCGGCGGTTGCCCAAAGCATCAAAAATCTTAAAAAGATATCTGATAATTTAAAATGAAAAAATGAGCAATTCAAATCGATTATATTTTCATCGATGTAATCTTTTGTGAAACAGATACCTTTTTAAAATTATCACGGAATATGTTTTGATGCTGATATCGGACTTTAGCTTAAAGCGAGGAATTTATTTTTTATTTAAAATACGAGCTGACTATTAATATCAGAATTATTAATTTGTGAGGTGAAAAATGGTAGAAAAAAAAGTTGGATTTGTAGCAATGACTTCGGAAAAGAAGGCAGTTGGTGTTATTCCTGAAATTGGAATTGGATTAATTGGTCATGCATTTATGGGAAAAGCACATTCAAACGGATGGAAAAAGCTGCCTTATATTTTCTGGCCTCCTTCTGCAATTCCAAAGCTTGTTAGTATTTGTGGTACTAATGAAGCAGCAGTAGCAGAAGCAGCAAAAAGATATGGATTTCTGGATTATACGACTGATTGGAGAAAAATAATAAGTGATGACAGAATTAGTATAGTAGATGTGGCTACTCCGAATTTTTTACATGCAGAGCCATCTATAGAAGCTGCGAAGGCGGGAAAGAATATCATATGCGAAAAGCCCATGGCGCGTAATTCCAAGGAAGCCAAGGAGATGGGGGATGCGGTAAAAAAATATGGAGTAAAAAACATTTGCGGTTTTAATTATAGAATGGTACCAGCGATTGTTCTTGCTAAAAATTTAATTATGGATGGCAAGCTCGGAAGAATTTTTCACTTCAGAGCAAGATATCTGCAGGAATGGATGGCAGAACCTGATTTTCCCATGATATGGAAGTTAAGAAAGGCGGAAGCCGGCAGTGGTGCTTTAGGTGATCTTGGTGCTCATATTATTGATTTAGGAAGATTTCTGTGCGGTGAGGTTAATTCAGTAATGGCGGTAACAACAACGTTTATTAAAGAAAGATATAACGAAGAGACAAAGCAAAAAGAAAAAGTTGATGTTGATGATGCTTTTGCCTCGGTTATAGAGTTTAAAAATGGTGCAATTGGAACACTTGAGGCATCAAGATTCTGCCATGGCAGAAAGAATTTTAATACGCTGGAAATCAATGGTGAAAACGGCAGTATCTGGTGGGATCTGGAAAATATGAATAATCTGTGGGTGTTCTGGAAAGAAGAAGAAATTGCTCAAACCAGAGGATTTCACTGTGTAAATGTTACCGAATCTTATCATCCTTATTATGAAAATTGGTGGCCTCATGGCCATATTATAGGCTGGGAGAACCTGTTTGTACATGAATTCTATAATATGGTAGAAGCTGTAATAAATGATAAACCCCTGGAACCATTTGTAGCTACTTTTGAGGATGGTTACAGAAGTTGTGTTATTTGTGATTCAATACAGGAATCATCTGAAACAGAGAAAAAGGTTTTATGTAAATATGAATAAGGATTATATTAATTATTAATTTTTTTAAATTCCAATTCCATTTAAATATTATAATTACATCATTAAAATTATATTATATCGGTGGAATGTTTGGTGCTAATCAAATATGGTATTTTACCTTTCATACCTTTCATCTGAAATTTCACTATAAGAAATGATATCAAAAAAACTTGCTTAAAATAGATAATTTTTATCCTTAATCTAAGAAATTTTTAAAAAAATTGACTTTATATATATTTTTAAATAAAATCAGGTCTGTAAAATAAATATACAAGTCCCTGATTATGGATGCATCAAAAACAAGAAAGAAAATAAGAGATTTAAGCCTCAAAAGATTGGCAGCAGAAATGGAATTGATTGGAGATCTTTCCAGAAAAAAACTTCTATGCGGCTCTGTTGTAAAAAAATATAAAGCATGCAACAAAGGCGGCTGCAAATGTACAAAAGGGCTTCTTCATGGTCCCTTTTACTATCTTACCTATAAAGAAGATACTAAAACTAAAATGATATTTATTAAAAAAAATCTATGGGAGGCTTCAATTAAATTAAATGACAATTACAGAAAGGTAAGAAAATTGCGTGCGGAAATCTCAAAGACAAACAAAGAAATACTGGCTCTTCTTGATGAAATTGAAAGGCAAAATACTGTTTCCTTTGATGATATAGCAAAAGGTCAACAAAATGGAAGCTGAAATATTCTGGAAATTTCATGAAAGAAATGACAGAAAAGTTGCAAAAGCAATAAGAGAGGGAAACATTGATACAATAACAGGCACCGGCTGGGGCTTTTTGGATAGATTCTTTTGTTTTTTATACTGCATAGGATTCTTTAAAATAATTGATATAAAAAGCTTGGGATACAAAAGGATAATGCTGCCCCTTGCAACACTTATTACGACATATTCAACTAAGATTCTTCTTGGAATATCATCGATTAATAAGATACCAAATCTTCTTTTTAGAGAAGTTTCACTTCTGTCTATGATAGGTTTTACTGCAACTTAAGATAAAGAACGGCTCATGTAAAAGGGGTAAAGGAAAGTCATCCCCGATCAATAAAAATACACTTTCACGAATGCTTGAAAGGCTTGGCATGACTGAAGTAAATACCATACTATCTGAGACTATA
>JAMCVO010000669.1 GCA_023475715.1 Actinomycetota bacterium | reverse complement strand
AGCTGCCTTTGATAAACCTTTTAATATGTTGCCAGCTTTTTTAGACTGGGTAGCTATCAGTCCTACACTTCCTAAAAAAGCAGAGGTTTTTAAAAATTCTTTTCTGGTAATCTTATTATTTTTCATCCAAACTCCTCTCCTCTTCAGTTTTATTAATCAAGGGAAGTTTTCGATATCCCAAACTGAATATGATCATTATAAAACCTATAATTCCAATACTGCTCCCCCATTCTATTATAGACGGAGCATAAGTAGTCGATAATCTGGAATCCTGGAAGAATTCTGTAATACCTTCAAAACCAGTTGCAGTCAATTCCGGTACTACAATATTCCAGCGAACACCAATTACTCCAATTACTATCAGTATAGCCGCAATTCCCACCCAGACAGGTGAACGGCCGGCACGGCTGAATATAATTATCAGCGGAACAATTACACCCATTAAAATTTGAAGAATCCAAAATACCCACCAGTTAGGACCACTGGTTATGATACTAAGAACATTTAAACCTTCAGGGATTTTCCCGTATAAAGTAATAAAAAACTCAAGAAAAATAAGTACTACATCAAAGATAAGGAAATAAGCAGCTATCTTAGCAATTCCCTTTGTTATTGATGCATGGTCTTCATCCTTTTTGCCCCAAAATGCATAAATAAATGCGATTAAGGCACCTCCTGAAGCCAGAGCAGAAATTATAAAGATTAAAGGAAAAAGTGGAGTAAACCAATAAGGCTGTGCCTTTACTACGGCAAAAACTGATCCCGTACCTCCATGCACAATAATAGCTGTAGGTATGCCCAGAATACCTAATATTTTTACTGCTTTTCTGTCTCTTTCAACCACTGAAGAGGACACTTTTTTCCTCATTAATAACCATAATTCAACAACAAGAAGAACAATATAAAAAATGTAAAAGAAAATTACGTAAGTAAGTACTGAGGTTGGACTCGGTGAGATAAATATGTAGAAAAACCGTTCAATATGACCTAAGTCGATAGCTACAAAACCCAGTCCTGCCAGTAGTGACAATAATGCAGTAAATACAGCTATCTTGCCGGTTTTTTCAAACTGCTTAAAACCAAATACATAAACTAATGTTGAAAGTAAAAAAGAGCCGGCCGAAATTCCTATTAGAAAGATATAAATTGATACCCATAATCCCCAGGAAACAATACTATTTAGACTCGTACTTCTTAATCCTTCAATCAACCTTACACCCAAAGCTGAAAACCCAACAAGAGTGATCACAATAAGAATAACCCAATATATCCAATAAGAAACTGAAGCTTTTTTTTCCATTTAAACCACCTCCTATAATAAATAATAAACTTCTGGTTTGTTTCCTAATTCTTCTTTTAGTCTGGTTGTGCTGTAATTTGCGCGGAGTTCATTTACCAGACTTTCAGGATCATTTAAATCTCCAAAATATAAGGATCTGCCCAAACAGGTAGTCACACATGCAGGCAAAAGCTCTTTATTTAAGCGATGGAGACAAAAAGTACATTTGCGGACATTGCCTATTGGTGATTGCTTAAAGGGGGATTTATTCTTCATTCTTTTCCATTTTTTACCAATTTCAGTACCTCCATACTCAAAGAATTCCCTTTTTTCATAATTCATTATCATAGGAGTCTCATCGGTGTAATATTCCCCATAATCAAAATATCTTGCCCCATAAGGACATGCAGCCATACAATATCTGCAACCGATGCATTTTTCATAGTCAACAACCACAATTCCATCCTGTCTCTTGTATGTAGCTTTTACCGGGCATACAGGTACACAGGAAGGGTTATCGCAATGAAAGCATGGTCTGGCCAAAAACTTTCTGCCAACATTAGGGTATTCTCCAGTTTCCTCATCAAAAACAACCATGTATGATACTCCATTAGGAGTTACATTCTCAGCCTTACATGCAATTACACAAGAGCTGCAGCCAATACATTTCCGGGTATCAATTACCATGCCCCATTCTCTTTTTTCCAATGGTCTCTTTAAAGCTCTGGCCAGATCCTCCATCATTCGTAAAAGAACATTACTTTTTGTGAGTGTTGACATAAATTCACCCCTCTTATATTTGTTATTAATTATTTTTTAATAAAATACTTAAAATTTATTGGGCAAGATTTTATTTTTCAATATTTTCATCAATAACGGTTTTTTTAATATCTTCTAATTCCTTTTTTGCTGCATCCCGAGCTTTATTAGTTCCTTCTCTAAAACCACTTATTGCCTGACCCATCGATTTGCCAAGCTCCGGTAATTTACTTGGTCCAAAAATTACTAATGCGATGCCTAAAATTATTACCAATTCCTGCCATCCTAGACCAAACATTTCAGTTCCTCCAATCTCTTACTTATAGTTTTATTGCTAAATAACAAATAATATTAATAAAAAATAAAATTTGATTTCATAAATTTCTCTTAGGTGATGATTCAGTAGATTTTGTAATTCGTATCAACCAACACATTGAACTTTTTCTTCTTTGCGTCTAAATAATTCTTATATTAAAATATTTTAATATAAATACCACAATTTGGTACCAATGTCAACTACACTGTAGTATATTTATTAAAAATTTTTAATAATTATCACGATATGGTATAAATATGAAATATTATTATAAAACAGAAATAAGGGGTTCAATGCAAAATAAGGAATTTTCCGATATCAGACGCTATTTGGGTAAGAGTCAAAAACAGCTGGCACAACTGTTATGTATCTCTACCAAAGCAATACAGAGCTTTGAACAAGGATGGAGAAAAATTCCGGCAAGTGCTGAGAGGCAATTGCTGTTTCTTTTATCACTTAAGAAACAATTAGACGATAATGCCAATCCTTGCTGGAAAATAAAAAACTGTCCTGTTGAATGGAGACAAAATTGCAGTGCATGGGAATTTAAAGCCGGACATTTTTGCTGGTTTATAAATGGTACCTTCTGTCAGGGTAGATCAGAAGAGAGTTGGGAGAAAAAGATAAAAATATGCCGGGATTGTAAAGTGTTCCAATCGAGATTACCTATTATCTAAGACAATTCTTTATCTCCCAGTGAGTCAATAATTTCGTTCAATCATACATCGCTGTGCAAGTTATTTTATAAATTCACAGGTAGGCTTATCTCAAACTTGGTACCTTTTCCTAATTTACTATCAATTTTTATCTGACCCTTATGAACTTCTACAATTTCTTTAACAATTGATAGGCCCAAACCGGATCCCTTATCTGCTCTGGATTCACTTACCCTGTAAAATCTATCAAATATATGAATTAAATTCTCATCAGAAATTCCTATCCCGCTATCTTCGATTATGACTTTGGCATAATCATCTTCTTTAGAAAAAGAAATATTTATAAACCCGCCCTTTTTATTATATTTTATAGAATTCTCTATTATATTCAGGAAAAGCATGGTAATAAATGTTTGATCGGCTTTTATTATTAAATTTTGTTCTGAAGTAAGAGAAAGTCTTATATTTTTTTGCTCTGCCTTATCCTTCATCTCAATAATAATGCTTTCTATAATCATTTTTAAATCTATTTTCTCTATATTTAAGATGCTTTTTCCTTCATCACTTCTGGCCAACAAAAGTAGTTGGGAGAGTAAGAAGCTCACCCTCTTGGTTTCCCTGATAATAACCTTAAGTGCTTTTCTATAGTCTTCTATTTTTTTGCTTTTGGTCAATGCTGCTTCAGCTTTTGCAGAAATAATAGTGATGGGTGTCCTAAGTTCATGGGAAGCATCAGACGTAAATCTCTTTTCCCTATTAAATGTATCCTCAAGTCTTGCTATCATTTTATTAAAAGTTCTGGCTAATCTACCTATCTCGTCATTTGTTATAGGTATTTTTATTCTTCTGGATAGATCTCCCTTTTCTATTT
>JAMCVO010000246.1 GCA_023475715.1 Actinomycetota bacterium | reverse complement strand
AAAGATAGACCTTTACAAAAACTTCCTGGCTTACATCTTCTGCCTCATGAGAATCCCTTAAAATAAAAAAAGCATTTGTATATACGTAATTAGAATAGAGCTTAACAAGCTCCTCAAAAGCAGCTTTATCACCTTTTTTAGACTTTTCAACCAGGACAACGTCATCAATTATTTTTTTTGCTTTCCACTGGTTTTGGTTTTCTTCCAAGATATCCTCTATTTCTAATTAAGTTGCCTGTGAGCTAAATATTCTACTGACTTGGTACTATTTCCGGCTTTTCAACAAGGAGAACTGATGTGCTGGTATAACTTCCATTCCTGTAAAATATTAATTCAATTTTATCGCCAACGTTATAACTCAAAATTTTTGCAAGCAATTGATACGGGTTCTCGACTTTTACTCCGCCAAATTCAGTAATTATATCCCCTGCTGCTAGTCCCGCTTTTTCTGCAGGATAACCTTTCGTAACTTTACTTATATAAACACCTTTTATCTCTGTATTGTTTACACCCATTTCTATTCCTATAAAAGGAATTTTAGCTTTGCCGAATTTTATGATCTGTCGTGCTATATTTACTGCAATGTCGCTTGGTATTGCAAAACCCACACCCGCACTTGCTCCCGAGGGCGAAAAAATTATGGTATTTATCCCCATCACTTGTCCGGCAGAATTTACCAGCGGCCCGCCGCTGTTTCCGGGATTAATTGTAGCATCTGTCTGAAGCAGGCCAACCATCGGGATTGTACCACCTATAGCCGGTATGTCTCTCCCAAGCGCACTTATTACACCCATGGTAACAGACTTCTGCAAACCAAATGGGCTTCCAAGCGCTATTGCAATTTGGCCAATTTTTACATTTTCAATTGATGTAAAAACTGCGGGTTTCAATCCTTTTGCATTTATTTTAATCACTGCTATATCTGTATTTGTATCAGCGCCTACAAGTTCGGCAGGAAATTCTTTCCCATCTGACAAAGTCACAATAATCCCGGCAACTCCCCCAACGACATGATTATTTGTAATTATATAACCATCCTCTTTGTAAACAATTCCTGAACCTACGCCTTCACCTGTTTGCTTGTTGCCAAACATGTCTTCCTGTACTATCCTGACTCTTATATTAACAACCGAGGGAAGCACTTCTTCGGCAATCGTGTTGACTGCTTCATCAAATGAATCTAATGCGCCAAATTTGCTTTTTCCTTTTTCGCCAAGCTCTGACGATATTTTGCCGGAAATATTTTCTTTTAATAGCTCTAGAGGAGTGGTTTTATAAATCACTGACAGTGCTGCTAATGAAAACAATGAACCGATAATGAAAAATATTATTGCCACAAGTATAATTACAATACCTTTTAAAAAAAATGATCTGGTACCAGTTTCATCTTCCATATAAAACCTGCTCATAAGTCTCCTTTGATTGTAAAGTTCAAGTTGATGACTCTTGTTTTATTTCTTCGACCTTAAGATTGCCTGATTTTAATTTTATTGCATCTTCCTGCATTTTTAAAACCGCTTCCTGCGGAGTAATATTTCCCATTATCACATTTTCAAAATTGATGCGTATCGCATCTCTTATTACTCTTATTACTTCCTCGTTTGGTTTTCCCCTACATATTCTTTCCTGCTCCATTGCAGCTTGTAATATTGGATTACCTTTTGCTTGTGATGAATCAGCCCCATTTTTTAAAACAGAAACTGTTTGTGTTGAAAGATTCCAGCTTGACTGGACATCCTCAGACATTAAATATGCTATTAATTTTTTTGCACCCTCAAGCTTATCTCCGTAATAGTTTGTATTTAGCATAAATCCTATCCCGTCAATCATTGGAGTCGGGTTTTTAAATCCCTCCCAAACTACAGGTATTTTTGCTACACCAAAATTTAACTTTGCTTCTCTATATTCATCTATTGCCCAGTTCCCATTTATGATCATATGGGTATTACCGTTCTTAAATGAATTGTTAATCTCTTCATATTCAATATTGAAAGGCTGTATTTTATCCTCATTAAAAATTTTAACTAAAAACTCCAGTGTTTTAACCGTGGCTTCGGAATTTAAGGTTATAGAATTCGTATCATAATCAACAATCCAATCCTCATAACCTCCAATAAACGGTATAATCCAATCGGGTTCCTTGGAATTTAATAAAAATCCATAAATCTTCTCTTTGGATTTATTTACTTCCTTGCTGTATTCAATTAACGAGGCGAAATCGCCTGGAACCTCACTAACAAGATCCTTGTTATAGAAAAGCATTAAAAAATCCATCGCCCTGAATGGTATAACATATTTTTTGCCGTTAAATGAAGAAATTTCATTCAGTCCATCAACAATGCTTGTATAATCTATTTCATTTTCAATAGGTCTAATTACACTGGAAGCGGCAAGCTTCTGGGCTGCCTCCAGCCTTGACAATAATATCTCCGGACCAGAGCCTGCAAGACTGGCTGCTTCAAATTGGTCCAGCAATTCTTCATCGCTCCTAAAATGTCTTGAATTAATTTTTATTGCCGGATTTAAACCCATAAAATCCTCAATGCTATCCATAAGGGCAATTCTCTCTTTGGGATTAACGCTATCCCATATATTTATCTCTGTTGAACTTAATTCGCCTTGTTGCTGCTGGTTTTGTGTCGCAGTTGTTTCAGCTACATTTTCGGTTTTTTCTTCAGTTGTTTTTTGGTTAAAATTTTTAATGATAAATATTTTCAGGTCTTTTAAAGTCAATTTTCTTTTTTTCATTTCTTTACTTTTTTAAATTCTTAGAGTGTTTAATTGTAAAATCTTTCTAAAACAATTACAAATTATAATACAAATAATTGAAGCATTCTAATATGTCTGATAACTCAGGTTCTCAGCGAGTCCTTAAAGAAAGCTTCTGTTCTGTAATGAGTGAAAGGCTGGATATATTCGTCCATTAAAATATCCAAACTGAAATCTTCCGCTTCCAATGGTAAAAGACTATTTTTCAAGTAACTGCATTTTTTTACAAATACTACCTGGTTTTTATTATTATAAAAAGTTGAAAGCAGTTTCAGGTCCTCTATTTTGCCTTGACCTAAATTAATAACTTTGCCTTCTATTTTCAATATATCCTTGCTGTAATAAAAATTCTCACTGGTTACCGCAGGGTTTCCAATAAGGTCCTTGTTATAATTTTTATAATTAACGCCGATTTTTATTTTATCTATATCAATATATTTACTCTTTTCTTCATAGTTATAAATAAAAGGCATAACTCCGCCAATTTTAAGATAGCTCGCAAATGCTTCCTGTGTTCTTGAGTCAATAATATTATCGAGTTTGTCATAAAAATTAAATGTAATCTCCAAATCTGTCTTATTTACTGTCGAAGAATTTACAATTTCTCCAAGAATTAAAAGATCCCCGTAAATGTCGGCATATATGTTGTTGTTTTTTATTATTAAGTCTATTGATTGTGTCGTATCTATTATTATTTTTGTATAATCAAAAAAATAAATCTGGTCGTCTTTCTCCAAAAAATTTTGTGCGGCAGCTCCTGCCTGGTCGCCGGTGATTAAACCTTTTTTCTGACAGGATAAAGAAAATAATAATGGAGCAGTGATAAAAAAAATAATAAAAATTGTTATAATCAATAGCTTTTTGGGCTTCATCAGCATTCGTCGTTTCTTTCAGCTTTGCTCTCTTCTCCTGATATCTTATTATTTTCATTCACATGTACAATAATAGGTTTGAAATTTTCAGCTTCAGACTCATTAATGCTCGCAAAAGACATAATAATTATCTTATCTCCTTTTAAAATTTTTCTTGCTGCGGCTCCATTTATACATACTTCTCCGCTCCCCTTTTTACCTTCAATCACATAAGTTTCAAGTCTTTCCCCATTATCCGGGCA
>JAMCVO010000109.1 GCA_023475715.1 Actinomycetota bacterium | reverse complement strand
AATCAAACCTCTTCTATAATTTACAGATATAAGGAGAAATTTAATGTTAGAAATGAATAAAAAAATATTGTCTTTTGCAATAGCATCAGTATTTGTTGGTGTAGCTAATGCTAATTTGACGATCCCGCAACATAGAACACTTTCCGTTGATGTTGGTGCATTAGATAAGAATAAGAATCAAAACATTATTTATAATTTAGTGGTTACAGATGCTAATGGTAATCCTGTCAATACAGGTTATTTTATTGACAATGATAATCCAAATTCTTCATTCGTAGGAGTTATTGACAAAACTGCTAAACAGGGTATTGTTAAAAATATTAAGTATAAACCTGGTAGTGAAACTCCTCCTGGTGAATATTTTGTTGAATTAAAGGCAACAGATGGCACAACTACATTAACTTCTCCTAAAAAATCTTTTACTGTAACAAAATCAGAACAATGGATTAATTTTTTACATTCAAATTGCACATCTCTTTCCACTTACAACGGTACCACAATTAGCAGTCAAAACGATAAATTTAAAAAAAAGGGTGTAAATTTTGAGGCTTACTTACTTCCAGAATTTAATAATTTGACAACGCTTGCTATGAGTGTTGGTGGTTCTACTGTTAGTGATTCATCAGTTGTTTGTAATAAAACTACCCCTGTTATCATGCCTACAGAAAATAACTTATCCAATCCACATTTAACTTTTTCATTCACAGGTTCTGGTTTTAATGAATTAACTGGATTAGGAGGAATGGTTAATGTTAAAAACCTAAAAATTAATAATACCAGTATTAAGAACATCAACAGCTTAAATGCTATTCAATCTGGAATTGTTGATCTAAGAAACAACACTTTGCTAACCGATGTTTCGGGATTGTTGAACATGAACTCTGGTAGTGTTTATTTTGATTCTGATAAAGAGTTTTTAGTTAAATCAGCTTATAATTCACCTATTTGTTCTAATATTATTACTGGGCCAGTTAAGATGTTGGGTACAAGACAATTTCAGTATAATATTTGTGAAACCGATCCAGCTAAGTTGGATGACTTAACGGTTGTTAAGTATTTTAATAACTACTGTGGAAAAAACTATCTTTATGCAGACAAGAATTTTGTTTTGAATGATACTGTAGCTATTTCTTGTGCTAACGTAACGGGAGCTAATGCAAACTTCTCACCTATATTAACAACTTTACCAGTTAGTATAACATTTAACAACTCAACTTCTGGATTAAGTGGTTTGTCTAATTTGGAAACAGTGACAGGTAGTTTAAATATTATTAATGGTAAACTGGTTAATTTAAATGATTTATCAAAATTAAAATCAACAACCAATGGTATTACAGTTAACAACTCAACAACACTAACATCGTTATCTGGTCTTGAAGGTTTAACTTCAGTTGGAACTGGAACGATTGATATTTTCAATAACCCGCTTTTAGAAGATGTTTCTGCAATTAGAAATATTGCTTCAAATGCTAAAATTAAAGGTGATGCCAGAAAAGAATACACTTTTAGAATGCCAGCAAATAGCCCTTTATGTACAAACCTTTATACAACACCAGCTAATGTTATCAGTACCAACTCTGTAATGGATTTTTGTGAAGTACCCGTTGGCAAAGAAAACACATCTAAATTCTTACAATTTTTTAATAAAAACTGTTTGAAAAACTACAAAGTTCCTGATATTGCTTTATTTGAAAATGATACTTCAACGACAAGCTGTACTTATACAGGTTCAACAGCGGATATACCACCTGAAGGAACTAAATATTCTGGTAGTTTGAATTTTACAGATTCAGAATTATCTGATCTTAATATGTTATCTAATATCACAGAAATAACTGGATATTTGAACTTAAGAAGAAACGAAAATATTACAACTTTACAACCTTTAAGCAAGTTAAGAAAAGTTAATGAATTATGGATGGGGCATGTTAGCGCAGCAGATGATTCAAATTTATTAACCAGTTTAGATGGATTGGAATCTTTAGAAAGTGCAAAAATATATTTGTATGGTTGGGATAATTTCTCAGGAAAACCTTATGGTATGAATAATCTAACATCTGTTTATGGTATTAGAAACTTAAAAACAGGTATTATAAATTTCCAAGTATCTGATACACTTTTTGAAAAATATATGCAAGTGAAAGCGCCAGCGGATTCAAGTCTTTGTTCTAATATTAAGTTAAACAATATTATCCTTGAAGGTAAAGCGGCTTATTACAATATTTGTGAATCTTTACCAGAAGAAACTGAAATTTTAAAAACATTTGATTATTTTAAAAATTATTGCAACTACTTAATTCCAGAGCCTGATTTAAATAATTTTTCTACTAAAAATTATGCGTATACTTGTAATACAGATTTACAGACAGAAAGCAATTATTCAGCTGAAGGTGTTTTAATTAATTGGTCATCAAATGGTGTTCAATTAACTGGCAGTAAAAGAACTGATATTTTTAAGAAAGTTGAAACTATAGCTGGATATATAAATTTAAGTGGTCGTTCAAACATAACTGATTTAACTGAGTTTGGAAATATAAAAACAATTGGTGGAACATATCAAGCTTATTCAATGCCAAATTTAACTTCATTAAATGGATTGCAAAACTTTACAGGTAACTTAAAACTTAACGCTTATTACAATCCGCTATTAAACGATGTATCAGCATTATCTAATGTGGTTCAGGGTGATATTTATTTGGATGGTAGAGATTTTGGAGTTAAGAACGCTTCTAACAGTCCTTTCTGTCAAGCAATATTTACTGAACAGGTTAAAATAAATACTGGTTTGAATAACTGGTATGGTAATGTTTGTGAAATTGATCCAGTTCAAAAAGATGCTTATGATGCAACGCTTTGGTTTAGAGATAATTGTAATAGTAAAGCTTATTACTCATACCCAAGTGTAACAGCTATTGAAGGAAAAACTTCACATGCTTGTACTTTTGGTCAATCGATGAATTTTGCTCCAGTGATAACTAAACTTAAAGAAGCTAATTTTTCATCCATAAAATCAGTTAATGACTTTGGTACTTCGTTATCTAATTTAACTGAAGCTATAGGATTGAATTTCACTTCAGATACATCAAATACTGCTAATGGATTTGATAATGTTAATTTTATAAACAACCTTACTAAAGCTACTGGTTATTTGTATTTAAATTCAAGCAACGGTAAGCTAAATAACATCAGTGGATTGAGCAAGCTGACTGAAGTTGGTTCTTTGCATATTTATAGCGCAATAGTTGATAATGTATCTCCTTTGGCTAATATAAATAAATCTTCTTCAATTTATTTAGAGAAGAAAAATTACGCTCAAAAAATACCAGCAAATTCATCCTTCTGTTCAAATATAAATAATACTGTTAAGCTTTCAACTCATTCATTTGCCGTTGAATCAGAGGTTTGTGAGCCAGCTTTAGGAAAAGAAGGTTTGTATGAGCTTTCTCAAAAAATAAGAAGTTTTAACACATCTCCTAATGTACCTATTTATGTATCTGATTTTATTTCTAACAATGGTTGGAATAATACTATTATTACAAATTTATCTAATAATTTTGGTGATTTTTTTGAATTATCCAATATGAATGGTATTCAAAATTTAAAACAAGTTAAATCAATTGTTTTTAATAATTCAGGTATGACAAAAATACCTAATGCATTATCTTATATTGAAAACGTAACAGATTTCTCTATTATTAATGAATCTTCTTTATCTAATATTTTAAATGCTAATGCTATTAAAAATATTTCTGGTGTTTTAACTTATGAATCAAATAACTTGGTTACTGATTTTAGTATGAGTAATTTATTATCTTCGCCAACTATATCTATTAAATCAAATTCTTTAGTATCTGTTAATTTAAATAATTTAACAACTTCTAATTTATT
>JAMCVO010000472.1 GCA_023475715.1 Actinomycetota bacterium | reverse complement strand
ATTTGAAGGCTTAAGCGGGCATGGTTCCTCCTCCGGGAGGGGAGCGAAGCCTGAAACTGAGCTGGCTTTTACTCGCCGGGGAAAAGCCTGCGTGTTTTTGAAATACCCATCCTGGCTCTTAAAATTCTTCTTTATTGCTATCATGAAATTTTAGATGCTTCCATGGATTTGATATTCCCGTTTCTTTCATGACCATTGAGATTATTTGGGGAATTTTATTTTCAACTTGAGGTGATAATTTCTCACCATAACCGACTTCTTTTGGATTGATGCCTATAATCTTTAAATCCTTCTTTATTTTTAGAGCTCCGATAAGCTCGAATACTTCTTTTAAATTAATATCATGAAATGAAAAACTTGTTACGGATTTATTTCCGAAATCTTTTATCTCACCAATATTAAAAGCAACTATCTCTCCTACCCCCTGGCCGGCATCCACCGCATCAATAATTATAACTTTATCTGCCTGCTGCAGATAAAAGATCAAATCAACACCTGAAGTCCCGCCGTCAATTACTTCAACATTATCATAGTCGTCAAAAACTCCCTGCTCTTTTATTTTTTCTATAACTCTTACGCCTATGCCATCGTCGCCCATATAAATATTGCCAAAACCAATTATTTTTATTATAGTGCTCCGGATTTTACCGGTAGTATTTTGCGATGGAATTGAATTATTATTCATTATTTTAAGAATGCCCTGATCCAATCTGTCCAATCCTCTAACCCGCTGCCGGTTTTGCATGAAACCTTAATTATCTGACAATTAGGATTCAACTGGCTTATTTTGCCTTCAAAGAAAGCATATTCAAAGTCATTATATGCCATCATGTCAGTCTTGTTCAGAACTACAAGGTTTGCCCTGATAAAAGCTTTGGGGTATTTGACTGGCTTATCATCGCCTTCCGTAACCGAAGAAAGTAAAACTTTAAAATCCTCACCAAGATCAAATCCTACCGGACAGATAAGATTGCCGACATTTTCTATAATTAATATATCCAGGTTCTTTAAATTCAATCTGGATATTGCATGGGCAACCATTGATGCATTTAAATGACATGTCCCGCCTGTGTTTATCTGAACCACATTGTCCGTCAAATGCTTTATTTTCTGGGCATCGTGAGTTGAAGAAATATCACCCTCGATGACACCAATTTTATATTCATTTCCAAGTAATTTAATTGTTTCAATTATTAGAGATGTTTTTCCGGCACCAGGGGCTGAAAGAAGGTTAATGACAAGAATATTATTTTTTTTAAAGAGAGCCCTGTTTATATCAGCTTCCTCTTTATTATATTGCATTACATTTTCTATAACTTCAATTTCCATACTATTCCTGATCCTTTTTATTTTAGCTTGTAAATAAATTAATATATTATACTACTTTGCTGTTTCCTTAAAAGTAAATTTGAAAATATTTCTAATTCCATTATAATTGAATTTTCAATTTTAGTTAGACAAAGGAAAATTAAAATGGTAGATATTTCGCCCTTGAACGGACTTATTTATAATCCTGAAAAAATATCGAAATATTCCGAAGTATTGGCGCCTCCTTATGATATTATTTCAAGCAGTCTGAAAGAAGATTTAAAAAAGTACAATCCTTATAATATTGTTGCCTTGACGCTTCCCGATGAAACATCAACCATGAATAGATATGAAAATGCTGAAGCAATTCTTTCAGACTGGATAAAAAAAGAGATATTGAAATATGACTTCAAAAAATGTTTTTATCTTTTTGAAGAAATTTTTACGGAAAACGGAAATCAAAAAAGCTTTAAGGGATTTATAGGATTGCTAAAAGTCGAAGAATATGGTGCCGGAAAAGTTTTAAGGCATGAGAAGACCCTTTCAAAACCTAAAGAAGACCGTCTTGCCCTTTTAAAAGCTTGCAGGGCAAATTTGGAATTTATTTATACAATTTACAATGATAATGACGGGGAAATAAGTACAACATTAAACTACAGCTTTAAGGATAGACCTAGTATTTCAACCGGCGTTAGATATGATCCATCACTTAATTTTAGATTATGGAAAATATCAGATGAAGAGATAATAAATAAAATAAAGGATTTGATGAAATCAAAGACACTTTTAATCGCTGATGGTCATCACCGGTATGAAACATCCAGGTTATATAAGGAACATGAATATGTTCTTGCGCTTTTTGTTTCCGGTAACCAGAAAGACATTTTAATCCATCCTACCCATAGAGCTATAAAATTTAATAATTCCATTAAGCCTGATGAAATAATTAAAAAGATCGGGAAATATTTTATTGTTGAAAAAATAAAGCCTGCTGTTAGCTGTATCAGGGATAAAATGCTGGAAAGTTTTTCAATGCAAAAAAAGAGCTTATGTATTTATTTCAAAAACAAGAATTGTTATTTTATAACACTGAAAGCTGACTTAAAAAAACTATATAAAAAACTAAATATAGTTAAAGAGCATTTCAGTGCAGATTATGAATATCTCGATGTAAATATCCTCCACAGGCTGATTATTGAAACGATTCTGGCAGATTCTGCAGTTAAGGAAATTAATTTTATACATTCCATCGAAGAAGTTCTGGAATTAATTGATAAAAATGATGCTAATTCTTATTTTGATGCAGGTTTTATACTTAATGCACCCACAATTGAAACAGTCGAAAAACTTTCCTATGCGGGCCAGATAATGCCTCAAAAATCTACATATTTCTATCCAAAACCGTGCAGCGGATTGGTTGTTTATAAGTTTGACAATTAGATATTAATTAAAATTATTCAGCAATTCCTATTAATAAGCCAGTTGCCAATCCTATTTTCAAGAAACTTTTATCGACAATGGCTTCTTATTATCGTTGAATTATTTATTTACAAGTTTTACATTTAAAAAATGAGTAGAGCATGATATGCATGGATCATAAGCCCTGATCAGCATTTCACAGCTGAGCTTTATTTCAGCTTCCGACTTTTCAATTATTTGCGGAACAAGTGCATTCAGGTCCTTTTCGATATTTGCATAATTCATATTGGTAGGAATTATCAAATTGGCTTTGACCATCTTGCCTTTTTCATCATAAGTATAATCATGTATAAGCAGTCCCCTGGGTGCTTCAATTGCACCTACCCCTCTGCCGGCTTTTGCATTTATTTCTACCATAGATTTACTTTCATCCAGCCCTGCTTGCAGCACTTCATCGATAAGCTTAATACCCTCATCCACGCAGTGGACAATTTCAACAAACTGGGCAATATTAATCATAAAAGTATTATATTCAGGTGCTTTAAGACCCAGCTCTTCAGCATAAGTTTTTGCATTGTCTGAAAGCTGCAAATAATTGTTGTTAAACCTGGATAGAGCTCCGACCATATAAGCATCCCTGGAAGCCCAGCAGTGCTTGCCTGTAGAGTGCTGTACAACTTTTTCCTTAATCTTATCCAGGTAATCCTGGGCCTGTATCGTCCATCCGTCAGAGGATTTTATATCACCGTCATAAAGAGCATATTCATTTTTATCGGATAATGAAATATATTCTGTCTCTCTTTTAAAGTCCGGGATTTTTAAAGTTTTCAATACCTTAAGCGATGTTTCCAAATCCGGATATAAAGATTTGAGCATCTCTCTAATCTTATTCAATTCTTCTTCGGATGGCAATTTTGTAAAGCCACCGACAACCGTTGTTATAGGATGAATCGCTCTTCCCCCAATTATCCTGACAATTTCATTTGCAATCTTTTTCATATTGATTGCAATATTAACAACTGCAGGATGTGTCTGTGCAAGCGGTACCACACTTCCAACTCCAAGAAAATCAGGTGCTGCAAGAAAATAGACATGCAGACAGTTACTTTCAATATATTCACCATGATTTGTAATTTTTCTTAATTTAACAATTTGTTCAGTTTC
>JAMCVO010000713.1 GCA_023475715.1 Actinomycetota bacterium | reverse complement strand
AATTGACACCAAACCCATAGATGCATATGTCAAAGTCGATTATTACGCAAGTTAAAAACATTTGTTGAAAAATTTGGAAACTATTCATGTGTTGGCTGCGGCAGGTGCGTTGAAGCATGCCTTGCTCAAATCAATATTTATGAAGATATAAATGCAATAAAGGAAGAGGTGAGCATATAAAAATGGTTTTAGAAATACAGAAACAAATACACGAGGATTCGATATATGTTCCTGAAATAGCAACTATTACAGATATTAAAACTCTCACTTCTACTGAAAAACAATTTGTCATAAAGATAGATGATATAAAAAAAAGAAGTGAATTTAATTTTCTGCCGGGACAATTTGTAGAGCTTACTGTTTTTGGAGTCGGGGAAGCACCTTTTTCAATACCATCCTCTCCGAATAATAAGGATTTTTTTGAACTTTGCATAAGAAATATAGGAAGCGTTTCAAATGCACTTCACAGAATGCAGCCGGGAGCTAAAATCGGCATAAGAGGGCCGATGGGTAAAGGGTATTTTCCCTTTGAAAAAATGAAAGGCAATAATGTCGTAATAATTGCAGGCGGCTTGGGCATGGCTCCCGTCAGGTCACTTTTATTGCAGATACTTGAAGACAGAAACAGCTATAAGGATGTTACATTGATCTATGGATGTGTCGATCCGCAAACCATATTATACAAGGATGAAATTGAAAAATTGCGCAAAAGAGATGACATAGACATAAAACTGACAGTTGACAGGCCGGACGGTGAATGGAAAGATGCAGTAGGCGTTTGCACCAACCTGATACCTCAGCTGGCTTATTCTCCTGAAGACACATTTATTATCGTATGCGGTCCTCCGGTTATGTATAAATTCGTTATTATAGAATTGGAAGAAAAGCATTACAAACCGGAAAATATATTTCTCTCACTGGAAAGAAGAATGGAATGCGGAGTAGGAAAGTGCAATCATTGCCATATAGGAAATAAGATGGTATGTATAGACGGGCCTGTATTCAGCCTGTGGGAAATTAAAAACTTAAAGGAGGCCATATAATGAGCAAGCCAAAAGTCGGAGTTTTCGGATTAGCAGGATGCGGCGGATGCCAGCTTGAAATATTAAACCTTGAAGACCAGCTGATAGACTTTATAAGTGCCGTTGATGTGGTACATTTTACGGAAGCTATATCGGAACATAGTGATACTTATGAGATAGCTCTTGTAGAAGGTTCCGTTTCAACAAAACATGACCTTGAGAGGCTTGAACATATTGCAAAAGTGGCCAGAATAATAGTATCAATCGGGGCATGCTCCGGCACAGGAGGACTCAACTGTCTTAAGAATGTCTACGGTACGGAAAAAGCAAAACAGCTGGTATATGGTGATAAGAAAGACTGGATTGATGCAATTGACACCAAACCCATAGATGCATATGTCAAAGTCGATTATTACGCAAGGGGGTGTCCTCCGAACAGAACTGAAATAGTGGACATCGTTAAATCCCTGATAGTCGGTAAAAATCCTGAAATACCAAATTATCCGGTCTGCATTGAATGCAAAAGATTGGGCAATACATGTGTCTATGATTTAGGGCTGACATGCATGGGTCCTGTTGCAAGAGCAGGGTGCAATGCAAGATGTCCGAGTGTAAGATCCGGTTGTGAAGCCTGCAGGGGTGCAGTTGACGAACCTAATATAAATGCACAGAAAGACCTGCTTGAAAGATATGGCCTTACTGTTGAAGACATAATGGAAGGTTTTAATCTTTATAATTCCTGTAAAAAAATTGAACAAAAAATAAAATAATCTGGAGGATTTTTAAATGGCAACAAATTTTAATATAGAAGTAGCACCACTGCCCAGAGTCGAAGGCCATGGAGACCTGGTGCTGGATGTAAAAAATAAAAAGATTGAAAAACTTCAATTCAGGATTCCTGAAGCACCAAGATTTTTTGAAGCGATGCTTGTCGGGAGAATTTATACTGAACCTTCCCATATAACTTCAAGAATATGCGGAATTTGTTCAGTTGCCCATACTTTTGCTTCTATCAGAGCTACCGAAGCCGCTCTTGGTGTAAATCTTAATGAACAGATCCTGAAATTGAGAAAAATAATTAACCATGGCGAGGGTATTCAAAGCAATTGCCTGCATGTCTATTTTCTTGCTGCTCCCGATTTCCTTGGAGTCGGAAGCGTGGTACCACTTATAAAGACAAATCCTGCTATAGTCAATATTGCAATAAATATGAAGAAAATTGCAAATGAAGTAGTAAGAATAATTGGAGGCAGGGCCGTCCATCCCATAACTACCATTGTTGGAGGATTTACGAAACTGCCCGGTGTAGAAGATTTGCTTGAGATTAAAAGAATGTTAAAGTCGCTTTACCCTGATCTTGAAACATCAGCTGCAGTATTGAAGACTTTAAAGATTCCTGCATTTGAGAGAGAGACGGAATACATATCGATATCTGATAAAAAAGAATATGCCCTTTATGAAGGGGATTTAAAATCCTCAGACGGATGGACGATAAGTAATCAGGATTATTTAAGCAAAATCAATGAAAAAGTCATTCAGCACTCTACCGGAAAACACTGCTGGGCCTCAAGAGATTCATATATGGTAGGCGCTCTTTCAAGAATAAATAATAATTATGAACAGCTTTCAGATAATGCAAAGAGATTTGCGGAAGAATTGGGACTAAAGCCGCCATGTTTTAATACATTTATGATCAATATTGCACAATTTGTTGAGATTGTTCACAGCGTTGATGACAGTATAAGGCTGATAGATGAACTGCTTGATGCAGGACTTGATGAAGAAAAGTCCATGGTACCTGTAAATGTAAAAGCCGGAAGGGGAGTAGGAATAGTAGAAGCTCCGAGAGGTTCTTTGATCCATGACTATACGTATGACATGGAAGGCAGAATAACTAAGGCAAACCTTATAATACCGACAAACATGAATTATGCTAATGTGGAAAAAGACCTTGAAGCACTGGTTCCTGCTATTATTGAAAAATCAGAAGATGAAATAAGGCTTGAATGTGAAATGCTGATAAGGGCATATGATCCATGCATTTCATGCTCAACTCATTTTTTAGACGTGAAATTGATCAATAAATAAATGATCCAGGCAAAGACTAAAAAAGGCTGTCGATAAGGTTTCTTTTTAAATCTCTTATTTTACTGTAATCAGACAGCCTTTCCTTTTGAGGAATTTCAATACAGATTACTTTCTTGATTCCTGCCGGCATTATATCGGTCAGGATAAAAATTCTGTCTCCGATGTATGCAGCCTCTTCGACATCATGAGTAACGAAAATAACCGTACGTTTATCTGACTGCCACAGGTCGATAAAAGAATTAATAAGGTTCTTTTTAAGTTTTAAGTCGAGGCTTTTAAATGGTTCGTCCATAATAAGAATATCTGAAGGGTATGCAAAAGCGCGTGCTATTGAAACTCTCTGCTGCATTCCTCCGCTTAAAAATTCAGGGTAATAATTCTTATAATCAGCCAGCCCTACCATACTGATGTATCTATTTGCCCTTGCTTCAGTTTCTTCTTTGGGATAGATATCTTTAAGGACAAAAAAAATGTTGCCGAATACAGTTTTCCATTCAAGAACTCTTGGTTCCTGAAAAATATACGAAAAAGACTTATTTTTAAAATCAGAAATATCTCCGCTGTCTGCATCCGTGATACCGCTTACAATATTTAATAATGTAGTTTTTCCGATACCGGATATACCCAGAATGCAGTTGATTTTTTTCTCTTCCAGTGAAAGATTAAAATCATTGAATATTGGTGTATCCGTATAACTTTTTTTTAATTTTTTAATTTCCAGAGACATAATCATTTTTCCATTTTACAGTTTTCTTTTCGATAAGTCTTATGAGCCTTTCAAAAATGTATCCCG
>JAMCVO010000098.1:885-3925 GCA_023475715.1 Actinomycetota bacterium | reverse complement strand
TGTTTTAAATTTTTTCTTTTGCAGCCATGAATTGTATTAGGTAGAACAATTTTAATAGTTTGAAGCGAGCCAGAAGAGAGGAGCCAACCTTAGCGTATACAAGAACCGGAACTTCACCAAAAACGGGGGCTTTGCTCTAATAACTCAGTACTTTTGCGTCATACTATTTTAAAGAAAAACGTGGATAATAATTTCTCCCTGTGTCTTTCGTTAACTGAACTGTATTTTTGCCGTCAATATCCATTATATATATATCGACTACGGCATCTTTTTTTGAGCTATATACAATCTTAAGCCATCAGGAGAGAAGCAGGGATCGTCATCGCTGACTTTATTTTCTGTTAATCTTTTAAATCAGTTCCATCTGAATTCATTAAGTATATTTCCGGATATTCGCTGTCTCTTGTTGAGGCAAACACAAGTTTTGAGCCATCTGGAGAAAACCTGGGGTAATAATCAACATATTCATTTGATGTTACCTGGACAACATTGCTGCCATCTATACTCATATAATATAGCTCATAATTACCGGTTTTGTCTGAACAAAAAACTATAACAGGTTTTTGAGGTATTGCTATTGGCACATTAAAATTTGGTGCAATTGTTGTAATGGGAGCTGCCTCGGAGGAATCAGTGGTAACTTTTGCCTGAGTCGTCTCTACTGTGCTTTCTTTACATGCTATTAAGGATAATGTTAAAAACAGACAAATAATGAGCACT
Organism: Actinomycetota bacterium; assembly: GCA_023475715.1. The sequence continues at coordinate 3,205 of JAMCVO010000098.1, read as the reverse complement.
ATCTTAAAAACTTTCATTATATTCCTCCTTTTATTGAATGATAAATTTTCTTGATAACCTTTTTTACCTGAAAGTTTTTGCCAATATCATTTCCTGAGGGATGGCTTCTATAAATTGCTTTATAAAAATATATAATTTATATATTTTATTATACATAAGTATTATATAATATTTATATATATAAGAATAGAAGGATAGGTTGGTTATTAATGAAAGCTTGTCCTGTTTGCAGAACTTTAAATAATGATAATAGTGCCTTCTGTAAACGTTGCGGCAGCAAAATAGAAGAGAAGGTTCTGTTTTGCAGCCATTGCGGCAGTAAAATATTAAGTACAAATAAATTCTGCAAATCCTGCGGCAAAGAGATCAAAAGTCCGGTATCTTTTACAATAAATTCCAAAATTAAACAACCCTCACCAGTTTCTGTTAATAAAATTACTTCAGTAGATACCCAGGCAAGTCCTAATCAAAAAAAATCGAAAAAAAAATTAATAATATCCCTCTCAGCGATTGGATCAGTTCTTTTTCTGGGGCTTGCTATAACCTTAATACTTATTTTTAGCATATTTCCTTTAACTAATCCGGATAAAGTAAAAGCAAAGCTTGGCCCCGATCAAGAAAGAGTAATCAAATTGTTTGGCTACCCTGACCAGTTTTTAATAATGTTTGACGAGGGCAATAATAATAACAGGATAGATGCCTGGACTTATTCGGAAATGGAAACAATCTTCATATTTGAAAATGGGGCCTTTGATAGCACCAAAGAGTACTATAATAAAGTTTTTTTGGAAAATAAACAAAAAGTCTTTCCAGATAATTTTATCTATGCCATGACTCCTGATGAGGTAAAGACACTCATCAGAAAAGAAAGTGTAGAAAAATTTGATGAAAATACCGGGCTAAAAGTCTTAACTTTTGGTAAAGGAGACATTATTTGCATATTTAATCCAGATGATGAATTAATTATTGTTTCAAAGCAACTCAAACTATCTGAAGATATATAGATTTATATAAATTTATTTATAAAAAATATTTAGGACATAACTAATGCTCAAATTATTTTATAAAAGGCTAAAAGATCAAACAGGCTTGGCATTTATTCCAGTCCTGATAGTAGCGAGTCTGGTTATAACTGGATTAAGCCTTTGGTCTATAGGTACAGAAGCAAAAAAAACTATAGATAAAAAAGAACCTCTCTATAAGTATGCAATGGAAAATAATACGGAAGATGCAGAAGAATACCAAGAGCAAATTAATAAAGCAATGGTTATAGCTGCTGTTGATGGTGGAAAAGTTGCAGTAGGTACTGTGGCGGGTGTCCATGATACTTATTTAGTTACGACCGCATTGGATAAAGATCTGTAAATTCTGGCACATTCGATACTGAAAAAGGAAAAACTATTAAGCTGGATAAGCTAAATCCTCCGCCAGCATCAGAGGATGAGGTTAATCGTCTGATGCAATTAACGGAGGATGAAATAGATCGTCTGCTGGAATTAACAGATGATGAGCTAAATGTGCCGGAATTTACAGATGAGGAGATAAATAACTTGCTGGAAGAAACAAAAAATCTGGATTATGGAATAGAAAAGATTGTAAAGAAAAAGGTCGAGCTCAATTCCAATCCTGAAATGACCCCACAGGAGAAAAAAATTATTGTTGATGAGACAATAAAGAATATTCAAAAAGCTGAAGATAGTAATAATAAAGTTGATTTAAATTCCTGGGTTCAGACTATTTTAAAGGATGCTGATAAGCTGGCTGATCGAAAACTTATTGATCTAAGAAAAGCACTGGAAAGAAATCAATTATCTAGTGATTACAATACAGGCATAATAGAAAAATATGAAGAATATCAGGCCAAGGGTCAGATAATTAGTGATACTTCAGAGCTTGCAGAAGCCAAGAGAAGATTGGCAGATCTATATGATGAGACAAAAGTAATTGAAGCTCAAATAAAGGAGCTGGAAGATGCAAAAATAGCTGCTTCTGAATCAGAAGAAGAAAAAGGCTTGAACGGCATAATTCAACCCGATGACTCTTCATCTTCTTCATCATCGTCGTCGTCATCTTCATCTTCATCATCTTCATCATCATCATCATCTTCTTCATCTTCATCATCATCTTCAACCTCTACATCAAATACGACTCTGCCGGCTGAATTAAATCTAAAAGGGGTTTTTACTGAAGAAGGCATTACTTATCAATTAACTCTTAATATTAATTTTGAAACCTTAATCGTCTCTGGAAACTACTCAGGTTCAGGTTCCTGGAATTGGCCTGCTTTTGATGTAGATGTTGACGATGATGCTGAAGATGA
>JAMCVO010000098.1:0-875 GCA_023475715.1 Actinomycetota bacterium | reverse complement strand
TTGAACGGCATAATTCAACCCGATGACTCTTCATCTTCTTCATCATCGTCGTCGTCATCTTCATCTTCATCATCTTCATCATCATCATCATCTTCTTCATCTTCATCATCATCGTCTTCAACAAGTACAACAGAGACTCCTCCAGATGTACAAGAGGGTATCGTTACACTCTATGGGAAAGTTCTAAATTCGGACTGGAATGAAGAAATCACTATGATAATTAATTTCAGTACTGGAGAAATTACCGGAAGCATTGTAGGAATTCAGTATACAGGCGATGAATTAATACCCGAACGGGCTATAAATGGTGTTCTGAACGGTAAAATAACTCCTGATAATAAGATAAGAGTAGACATGAAAGGTACCTGGGACTACACTATTGAAATTGGTTATGATTTGATAGGGGTATACTATCCAGAAACAAATTCCGCCAGCGGCAAGACTGCCCCTGGTAACCATGCCTGGGAAGTTTCCAAATAAAGTATAAAAATGCACAGAAGTATTGAAAACCCTAGTTCGCTCATTTTTTTAAATTTCAAATCAAATTTCAAAGGAACTAGAAATAAATTAATAATTAAAGATTGGTTTAAGCATTACGGAAATATTTTATTATCATCGGAGTTTAATTTAAGCACCCCTCTCCTCAGCTCTTAAATCAATCAACTCTTTAAAAAATTGGTTCGAAATTTAATTACCTAGGGCAGCCGGAAAAAAGAAAATATTTTTATGTCTTTTTATATAATCTTTAGCAATATAATTACAATATTACATTCTTTAATCTAATTAATACTTTTAAAATCTGGATTGAGATTGTAATACTTGGGGCTACCAAAATTGATGATTAATATTTTATTTCGACCTTAATTTAAAAATCT
>JAMCVO010000743.1 GCA_023475715.1 Actinomycetota bacterium | reverse complement strand
ATAAATACAGCGTTTTCTAAAACAGTTGGATTAGATTTTGAATTTAAATATTATAAAAGAGTTGGAGACGAATATTATTGGAGCAAGTCGCGTTGCCAGTATTTAAAAGAAATTTTAAACAATAGAGGAAATGCAAATTCACGTTTTTATCTTAAACTAATCAAAAAGTCCGAATCCTATTGCCAGGAGCTTATTGATTGGTCATTGGGTGTTTCGGAAAAAGATTTTAGTGGTAAAACAAATCAAGAGCTAGCAATACTTTTTCAAAAATATTGGGAAAAATTAAAAAATGCGGCAGCTTTCATGCTAATAAAACATAATCTTAATCAGGTTTTGGAAAAGAGAATAAAAGATAAACTTAGTAAAATTTCAGAAGAGGATGTATTTAACGAGCTTCTTGTTCCGGCGAAAGATACGTTGATAATTCAGGCAGATAAAAAGTTAAAAGAATTATCATTAAAAGATAAAATTAGCTCTAAAGAAATAGATAACTGGTTAAAAATGTATGGTTGGATACAGTCATTTACATGGTTTGAAAAGTCACTAACTAGGTCTTATATAAATAAGAGAATGTTTTTGTTAAGAAAAGAAAATGTTGCTAAATACAAGAAAACGGAATTATTAAAAGAAAAATTCAAGAATGATATTTATTTATTATCTGAAATAGAAGCGTTGCAATACTTAATTTATTTTCACACCTTTGAAATTGAATGTCTTTTTGCATCGCATTTCTGGTGTGGGAATTTGCTTAAAGAAATATCAGTAAGAATTGGATTGTCATTTAAAGATTATCCTTATGCTATTTATCCTGAAATTTTGGATGCTCTTAATGGTAAGCCGTTGGATAAGAAAAAGATTTTAAAAAGAAAAAATAATCGATATACAATATATCTTTTTGAAGACAACATCTCAATATTTGAAGGAGAAGCTTTCTTAAAAGCAAAGGAAAATATATCTGTCAGAAATGCAGAAAAAACAGAAATCAAAGGGCGTCCGGCTTTTCATGGTAAAGTAAAGGGGAAAGCAATTATTATTAAAACGATAAAAGATTTTAAAAAATTTAAAAAGGGAAATATTATTGTTTCTCCAATGACAACAACTAATTTTACTCATTATTTGAAAAATGCAAAGGCGATTATTACAGATGAAGGTGGAGTTACATGTCATGCGGCGATTGTTGCCAGAGAATTCGGGATTCCCTGCATTGTTGGTTGCAAAAATGCTACAAAAGTTTTAAAGGATGGAGATTTAGTAGAAGTAGATGCGGTTGAGGGGAAGGTTAAAAAGATAAATTAAACAGTAAAAATTTGATCAACAATATTTTTTGCGATTTGGGTTTTGAGAGAGTGGGGAATTTTTGTAAATTTTCCATCGGGACTTATTATAAAAACTTCGTTGTAATCCGATTCAAAACCGCTGTTTTTTTTACTTACATCATTTGCAATTACTAAATCTGCATCGCATTCTTTTAATCTGTTATACGCTTTTTCAATCATTTCTTTTTCAGGTATTCCATATTCCGCTTTAAATGCAATTAATTTAATTTTTGGGTTAAGTTTTTTAATTTGGTCAAGTATTTTTATTGCCGGTTTTAGTTTTATGGTTATACTTTTTTTACTTGATATTTTGCCTTTTATAGTTTTTTCTAATTTGAAATCCGATACTGCGGCAGTATGAATAAAAAAGTCATAATTTTTAATCTCTTTTTTTATTAATTCAAATAAATCACTAGCTGTTTCGAATATCTTTTCTTTTATTGGGTAGTCTGGTTTTACTGCGCTTTTTGATCGGAGCAATAAAACATCTGCTCCATGTAAATAACATTCTTCTGCAATACAAACGCCCATTTTACCTGAGCTTTTATTTGTAATAAAACGAACATCATCTATTTTTTCTATTGTTCCTCCTGCTGTAACGATTATTTTTTTATTTTTCAATCTTTTGTCATCCTGAACTTGTTTCAGTATCTCTTTTTTAATATTCTGAATATCCGCAAGTCGTCCCACACCTTTATCTCCACAAGCCAATTCTCCCGATTCCGGTTCAATAATTTGGCAACCGTTTTCTATCAAAACCTTAATATTTCGTTTAACAAACGGGTTATTCCACATATTTGTATTCATTGACGGGCAAATAATAACAGGCGAAGTTGTTGCAAGTACCGTTGTTGTTAAAAAGTCGTCCGCAAAACCATGGGCTAATTTTGCGATAGTATTTGCTGTTGCGGGTACGATCACTATCAAATCTGCTTTCTTTGCAAGATCTACATGGTTAACTTTTCTTGTTTTTAAAATATTTTTATAGTTAAAATTCTTTTCAAAAAGATCAGTATAAACTTTATTTCCAGATGCTTTTTCAAAACTGGTAGGGGAAATCATTTTTGAAGCAGTTTTTGTCATAACAACAAAAACATCAACGTCTTCTTTGCGAAGTTCACGTATCAAATCTAAACTTTTATATGCAGCAATACCGCCGGTTACTCCTAAAACTACCATCTTTTTCATAAATCAAATTATATCATTAAATTCTCCTGAAATTTTATTATAACCCATAGTTTGATTTAGGTTTAAATTGGGTGTATAATTTAGTCTATTATGCTTTTTAGGGAAAAATTGTCCCCGGATCAATTTGGAAATGGTGGATCGATAGACAATGAAAGAGGTGGCGCACACAGGATTCTAACGGAACATAATATATTTGGCCGTGCTGCTGATTTACTTGAAAGAAGTCTTATTTGTTATTCCAGAGAACATCAGGTAACTAAAGCTGTAGCAATAGGTACATTTATGTTCGATACTTCTAGTCAAAGGACGGGTATAGTAGATCATTTAAGGCGGGCTTCACGAAATACAAAAGATCCTCTTATGGAAAATAGAGGATTGTGGGATACGGGAAATTTTTTAACCTTTAACATTCTTAATCATACTATTTCAGGGGAAAGAGGTAAGATAATAGAAGATGCACAAGTAAGTTATTTGTTGGCTGCATTATCGTTAGCTGCCTGGGGAAAAACTAAAAAAAAAGATGCTACGGCAAAAGAGGTAAATCCTCTTCCTATGAATAAAGTTGCAGAAAAGGCTGTTTCTGCAACTGACTGGAAGGAATTATCGGCTGGTGCCCGCGAATTTGCAAATAGCCGATTGGCCAAGCATGTTCATGATATTGCAGAAGAATCGATGGCTAAAGATACGGGACTTAAAACAATTATTGACCGGCTATTGGAGGCTTATGCCATTATGGAAGATCCGGACGCAGTTATGGAAGCAGCATTAGAAATTTATGAAAAGATATACGGAATTAATTTGCGCCCGGCTTTTAAAGTTGATTCCCCTGCATCTGCGTAAACGCAAGCTTTACTTCGAAAAAATACGAAATTTAGTGAGAGTTTGAACTTATCCAAATTAATCAAATTCTTCTTGACTTATTGCTTTTTGGAGTGAATACTATAATAGTGGCGCAGATAAAGAGTGACAAGTCTTTGAAACGATTTTTATCCTGGAAGCTTATTTTTATTCCTCTGTTTATTATCGTCCTTGTCGTTGGTGGTAATGCAGTTAAAAGATTTCAATATTCTCGCGAAATTGGCAATAAAACTATTTTTCATTATGGGCAGTTGCCTCCCTGTGGCGATAAAAAAGAATTTTTTACCGTTTCCCCAATAAAAGACGGATTATATAGAAATGTAGTGCCCTTGGGAAATCTTGGCGCAACCGGAGGACATGTCATCCCCACAAAACACTCTTATTTTATAAGTCCTGCAAAAAACACAGAAGAACAAACAGATGTAGACGTTTATTCTCCGGGAGATTTATATATTACCTGGGCGGATCGATGGGATAATCTTACAAAAGGTTATACCGATTACAATATTTATGCTTCTCCCTGCAGCGATGTAGAGGTTAATTTTTATCATTTAAACACTCTTAATCCAAAAATTCAAAACGCTTTTAATAAAGATGAACATTGTCAGTCATACCAGGCGGGCCAAACTTCTTTTAAATTTTGCGGACAGGTTATAAAGGGGGTGCAAATTAAAGTCGGGGAGCTTTTGGGAACAGCTAACCCCGCCAGGAAAAATAGCATTAAACAATTTTTCGATTTTGAAATGTCGGACCACCGGACGCCCGAACTGCAATTTGCCAATCCCTCCCGTTGGACGGGCGGGTTTGATTTTAAACATATTGTTTGTCCGTTTGATTACTTCACGCCCGACCTTCGCCAAAAATTCTTATCACAAATGGCCGATTATTACGATCCTTCTTTAAAACGCACTGCGGAGCCGTTATGCGGAGAATATATGCAGGATGTGCCGGGGACGGCTCAAGGAGTCTGGTTTAAACCCGGTAAAACTGCTGACAGTGAGGAAAATTATGATATTTCACTGGTGCATCATAATGTTTTGGCCCAAAAGGGGATATTTTCTATCGGTACGCAGGCAATGTCAACAATAGAAGCAGGCGAATATCCTTTTGATACACAAAGTTCCGGTCTGGTCAATCGTGATTTTAAAGACATAACTGCGGAAAAGCAAATATATTGTTTTGAACCAAGCGGCCTGACGGGAGTTTACCGCTATCCCTTTAGAATAATTGTCCAAATGGAATCAAAAACAAAACTTAAAATCGAAGGACAAAAAATTCAAAATTGCACTGATGCTCCCTGGCAATTTAGCTCCGGTGCTTCTGTATTCGAAAGATAATTTTTTTTCTTACTTATTTCTTGCTAAGCTTTTACAGTATTTAGTATAATTTAATTTATAATCATAAATATGAACAAGAATTGGTTAGTTGGGATAATAATTTTAATAATTATAATAATTGCAGGGTTTTATTTTTTTGGTAGGTCAAATGTAACTCCTCCTTCAAGAATTATTTCCAACCCTACAATTACAATGCAACCAAGTGCAATTCCGGTAACCTCGTCTCCAACAATGCCTTCAACTTCTCCCGCTTCACAAAGTCAAAGTTCTAAAGTAGATATTAAAAATATGTCTTTTAGTCCTGACACAATGACTGTAAAAATGGGAACAACAATTACATGGACCAATAACGATAGCGTTCCACATACAGTCACAAGCGATAACGGATTATTCGACAGCAAGACTTTTCAGCCAGGAGACACTTTTTCTTTTACATTTAAACAGGCGGGAACTTTCCCTTATCATTGTAGCATTCATACCTTTATGCATGGTACAATTACTGTAACGCAGTAAGTTATGGTATCATCATTTGCTTATTTTCCATTATTGGGTAAACCGCTAACTTTCTATATTGGAATTTTAACTTATCTTTCTTTTTTACTTACTGCCACCATTGGCTACTTTCAATATACAGGAAAACCGCTTGTGCCATTTAAATGGCATCCGAGAATAGCTGCTGCTTCTTTAATTCTGGGTCTGATTCATGGAGTTTTGGCTGCCTCTGTTTATTTTCATTATTGAATATTTAGTCCTTACCGTTTTATTACCTTATTCTTTTTAAGTTTAAATATTTATTTTATAAAGTTTCATCATATGGTGGAGAGTTATAAAAATGCAGGCTACGGAAAGAGGCCATTGTGGCAATGGTTAATAATCTATTTAATTATCGGCGCAATAATATACGGATTAATTTATTATTTCTTCCTATCGGGACATAGGATAGGTTATTAAGGTTTGGCCCTCCAGTTCTTACTTCTCGCCTTACCTACTGTTCGTAGCGCGGCTCGAAGAGCGAACTCTGGCGGGCTTAAGAAACTCTAATCCCAGATCGGGAAAGAGTTTCTAGAGGGGGTGATGGGAATTGAAATTTTATAATGTTAAAACCCGGGAAAAAGTGGATGTGCCGGACAACAAAGTGAAAGTTGTAACTATGAAAAGCGTCAGAAAGGCTGCGCAAGCCGAAGTCAACGGCATGAAACTTTTTAAAATTCTTAGCAAAGAAGACGCCGCAAGATTGGGGAAATAAAATATATAAATTATTGGTGCGGCAGTTTTTATAGGAAATAACTAATTAATTTTTGCTATAATTTTATTGTGAATCATGAGGCGGTATTAAATACAGATTCTTACAGAAGAGAATCTGAGCCCATCCCAGGTTCTATCGGATATGTATTTTCCGGTCAGGGATTAAGTCCACGCCGTATTTTATATGACCACATAGAAGCGCTTTCTAAAGTAAATCCATCGGTTGTCAGACAAAATATACAGCTTATGGAAGGAGTATCAGGTCTTCCTCTTTCCGAATATGTCAGAAAAAGCGACGAGTCTGTTTTAGGCGGAACTCATGTTGTACAGGCAATGGTTCATGCAACACATCTTGCTGCGATTGAATTGCTGGGGGAAAATCTTTCAGATCCAAAACAGGTTAGTAAAACAGCAGGACACAGTGGAGGAGAAATAGCCGCTTTTGTTGCAGCAGGCATACTTAGTCCCAGAGATTCGGCCTGGTTAATGGCGCAAAGGGGGGAGGCCATGCATCATCTACCAGAATGAAAAGCGGGCTTATTATTCCTGGTAGAATCAATAAACAACAGACAGAGTCTATTATTGCCCGCACGGAAAAAGCCATCAAAATGTGCAGGTCGGGTGTTGCGGGAAACGGTGAATATGGACAGTTGTTTGAATCGGTGGCAAAAGCGCAGGATTTATCACATGAAGAGCTACAGGAAAGGATCAGTGAAAATTATATTATTTCCCTTGCGCTTGCAAACGAACCGGATGTGAATGTTATTGGCGGAACGGAAACAGCTCTCGCTTTTGCTGCGCAGGTTGCTATGGAAGACGGTATCAGGCGCATAATAAAAGTTGATGCGGAGGGCGGTTTTCATACCCAATTAATGAGTCCTGCCGCATGTAAATTTGGTAAAAAGTTCTGGCAAATTAGGTTGCCGGAGGTAGCCCGTTTTCCGGTAGTTCTTGATAATGGTGTTGAAACAACAAATCCTCAAATTATGCGGGGAATGCACATTAAAATAATGACGAATCCAGTTAATTGGGTTTGTGCGATAAGTAAATTTTCAAATATAGAAACGGTTGTTAGAATCGGGCCGGGGGGCCAGGTTCCCGGTATAACAGAAGCCAATGGTATCCCTAAAGAAAGGCAGATAGATATTGTAAGCTTCTTAAAGAACTGAAAATAAGTTACATACTTTGGGCTTGACAATTGCTTGCTTGGGGATAATACTAAATACAGGGAATAACTTGTGAAAAAGATTTTAATTATAATTGGCACAGTAATTGTTCTTTCTGCTGGAATTCCTCTTATCGGCTCCATTTTTATTTTGCAGGGCATACAAAAAGACTCCGCCGGCAATTTCCCTAAAGATCCGGCGTTATGGAAGCAGTATGTCTTTGAAAAAGGCGAGCCCTGGAATCAGGCTAACCGCGAAATGATCTACTATGGCTATAAACTTCCGACAGATGGGGATATTCAAAAACTTAAACAAAGCGTTGATTTAACCCGTCATTATCCCGCTATAATGAAAGCAGATTTTGCTCCAGGACCCATACCTAACACTAATGAATTGTTGTATTTTTCGGATGAACTGGTTGATCTTGGGGTTAATACTTACTGGGTAATCGGTGAATACCGGATTAAAGACAATAAAATATATCAATTTGCTCCTTTATTTAATCAGGTTGGTTTTCCCGGAGTACTTTCCCAGGAAGATGCCAAAAAAATGTTGGCTTGGCGTATACTTCTGGCCAAGAAAGCCGGTTTTGCCACTATTTTAATTCCTGATTTGCCATCTATGTCCAATGTTGGCCGGGAAAATTTTGATATTGTCAAACTTAAACCTGAATTTGAAAAATTGGCTCTGGATTTAGCAAAACTGGCCGAAGAATACAAGAGCGAATATCTCTCGCCTGTTAACGAGTATGAGCACATGCTGTTTTCCAACAGCTATACCATAGATGAAGTTGCGAAGCTTGAAAAGGAATTTTATGATGAGATTATCCCCCAAATAAGGCAAGTTTATCACGGCAAAATTGTAATTAAAACAGGCGATATAGGAGGATGGTCTAATTTTTCTAAATTATCTATGGCTGGTGCGGATCTTTTCGGGCTTGGTAACGCCTATGCTATGGGGGAGGGGCAAGTTTATAAAGATGAGACCGCAAAAGCAAAGGCAGCGGATTTGGTTTCTGCAAGGGATAATGTTCCCTGGTTTGAGTCGGAGTTTCTGGTTTACCGGCCGCTCGATCAGGAGAATTTCTTGGGAAGAGTAGTGTCAGACTATCCAATGGAAAAATCTTATACGGAGGGGACAACCGCTTTTGAAAGAAGTGCCAAAAGGGCGGTTGGTTTTACTTTCATGAGCTGGACTGCCGTGGGCAGGATTAGAGGGACAGAAGCAGGAAATGTTTTAAGAAACTTTTTTGCCCGCTGGGAACCAACTCCTAAGGTTGTTTCAAATATTAATACAGCAGATTTTGTTTCCAGCGAAATGAAGATATCGTTTTTGGATAGGCTAAGATTCATACACCAGTTTTATTCAATGATTCCTAATATTCTGACAGGAAAGTTTGGTCCGCCAAAAGAGGCTTCCATGGGTAAAGGACGCACTCCAGGCGATTGTAAGAACAGAGCGGAATGCGAAGCTTATTGTGCTAAACCGGAAAATTATAGCACTTGCAAAAGGTTTGGGGGGAATGTTACTGGTGGCGGAATTGATGGTAAACAAGAAGGGCCTGCCTCGCCTAATGGCGGTCAAGGCGGGCCAAATGGCAGTGGACCTGCCTCGCAGCAAGGCGGGCCTCAAGGTCAGGATCGAGGTCCGGGTGGTTGTCAATCAGATGCAGAATGCAAAGCTTACTGTAATAAACCTGAAAACAGACAGGAATGTTACAAATTTTTCCCTCCCGATAGCCAAAAATAAATTTTCTATCTTTAAGAGATTTCCTTACTCTTTTCTTACGGAGCTTTCATATAAGTTAATAATATTTTTTATATGTTAATTGAATGGATCGTAATATGCGGAAATTATTGCCTGGAAAAATTGAATCAATTTGGGTTGCGACAACTCCCGATACAAACTATCCAACTCTTGAGAAAGATTTAGAAACAGATGTGATAGTAATAGGCGGGGGAATGGCGGGGCTAAGTACGGCATATTTTTTAAAAAATCAGGGTTTAAAAGTGGCTGTTATAGAAGCCGGCAAAATTGTAAATAGCACCTCCGGTAATACTACTGCTAAAATTACCTCCTTGCATGGGCTAAGGTATGCTTATTTATCTAAAAATTTTGGGAAAGACAAGGCGCAAATTTATGCCAGTTCCAACGAATGGGCTATTTCTGAAGTAGAACGCATTATTAAAAAAGAAAATATAGATTGCGATTTTTATAAAGCGCCTGCCTTTACTTATACAAGATCGGAAGATGATCTACGAGAAATTCAAAAAGAAGTGGAAGCAGCCTTGCAACTAAATCTTCCAGCGTCGTTTGCAACTTCTATTCCGGATTCTTCTTTGAAAATAACCGGCGCTGTAAGATTTGATAATCAGGCTTATTTTCATCCCAGAAAATTTCTCTTGAAAATAGCGCAAACAATTAATAAAGATAACAATAGTATTTGGGAAAATACTCAAGCAATAGATATAAAAGAAGAAGAAAATTTTTGTATTGTTAAAACTTCAAAAGCAATGTTAAAAGCAAAGTCCGTTGTAATTGCAACTAATTTCCCGTTTTTTGATCCAAATAATATTTTTTCAAAACTAGAGAGGTCGGGCTCTTTTGTTATAGCCATCAGTCCGGAATCAAAAATTCCGGATGCAATGTATATTGGCACTAAAAGTTTAGATATGTCCAGCCGGCCTCATAAAGATAAAGAAAAAGAATGGGTAATTATCGGGGCAAGACACGAAGAAAAACCGAGCGGTAAAGGTATGAATGAAAATTTTGAATTGCTAACACAAATAGCAAAAAAAAATTTTAAAGTAAAAAGTGTTGACTATAAGTGGGGGGCAGCTGATACAATGTCACAAGATAAGGTTCCTTATATTGGCAAAATGCCTGGCGCTAAAAAAATATTTGTGGCGACCGGTTTTAGCGCTTGGGGAATGACTTCTAGTATTGTATCTGCTAAATTATTAACAGATCTAATACTTGGGGTAGAAAATGAGTGGGAAAGTTTATATAATCCCGCAAGATTAGAAACGGGGTGATTGCTATAGAAAATCTTAAAAACGGAGAAGGTAAAATTATTAGTTATAATGGTAAAAAAGTAGCGGCATATAAAGACGAAAATGGCAAAATATTTGTTGTCTCGGAAAAATGTACTTATGAAGGCTGCGATTTAAATTGGAATACGAAGGAAAAAGTTTGGCAGTGTCCCTGCTGCGGATCGAAATATAGTATAGAAGGAAAAGTTTTGCAAGGTCCGGCAACTGTAGATTTAGAAAAACCTAATCTTTAGAAAGTCTATTTAAAGAAGTAATTGACGCCGCACGTGTTTTTAAGTTACCTTTAATTTATGGCAATAATAGGAATAAATTATTGCGCGGAAGGTTGAATGCGGGGTTTTAATTCTTTTGCCCATTGCTCAATTGTTTTTGGTTCCAATTGCTTTTGTACTTGCCCGGATATGTCTTTGTGGTAAGTTTGCGCAAATAAATTAGTAACTGCTATTTGGATATCTCTTGCGCGTATTGCATCTTCAACATCAGGATAATTTGTTCTGATAAATGTTTCTGTGTACTCTCTTAATTCTCTTATTGCTTCTCTAATTCTGGTTGTTTCATCTGTGTCAAAACGGCGGGAGAAAGTTTGGTCCGATTCGCTAACTGTGGTTCTTACTTGAGACCAATCAATTCTTCTTGTATTTAATACTTGAAGTCCAACATATAAACAAAGTAGCTGTTCGTCATTACCTTTTAATTCCAGTATTTTATTAAGTTCTTCTTCTCTAACAAATTCTCTTCCGGCTTTTAGTTGTCTACGAACTATCCCGGAAGCCCTTGGCTCCAGCTCTCCATGTCTTATATTTTTATAAAATGCTCGCATTTTTTCCATAATCAGGAATTTTACCATAAAACCCAGTGTTAACAAAATAATTACTTAGAGAAAAGGGGTAAAATTTTTTATAATGCTTTGAGGCTATAAGGATTATCTTACGATCCAACCGTTGGATTCAAATACTTGAACAGAGCGCCAATAATAATCATTGCATTCGTTGCCTATACATGTAGAAATTATTCCCTGAATTTGTTTGTCTATATCTTTAATCTGATTTTTTAAAGATTCTACTGTAGGAGCACTCATATTGGCAATTTCCTGCTTTGTCTTAAGACAACTATTGTAAAGATCATCAACAACATGCGGGTCAAAAACATAGTTGGGATTTTTTTCTCCGTTTGGTAAATATTGCTGGCCCCACTTGTTTTTGTCGCAGGGCTCCGAACTGCTGGCTATCATACTGGAAGCAGATTGTGCTAAAAAAATATCATTATTTAAACTGCCTATTTTTTCAAAAAGCGATCCAATTTGCATAAGCTTAGAAGAATTATCAGGTTTTATTGGGGGTATTTCTGTAGGCATGGCTGTTATAATAGGCGGAGGAGAATATTCGGGAACATTCTGAACATTTTCAACTGTTTCTCCTTTAACTTCTGTATTTTGTTCCGGGGGACTTTGTGATTCCTGTATTTTATTTCCAAAATCATTTTCATCGAAAATAATTGCATTATCTTCTGTTGGCTTAGGCGAAGGAGAAGTTCTTATTCCTTGCACGACTTCTAATAAATTTGAAGATCCAATGTAAAAAGAAGCAAAAGCAGTTAGTATAAAAAATAAAATTATAACTAGCCTTCTCATAAAAAAACAACCTGTTTTAGGCAGGTTGCATTAAATTAAAGTTATTCTAACACATTTAATTATTTTGACAATAGAGTAGAAAAATAAATATGCCGCGATGACCATTTTTCTTACGTAATTTTCATAAAGCTGTGGTAATCTTATTAAGAATGGCTAATATGAAAATATGTCCAAAATGCGAAGGAGAAATGAAAGTTGGTAATTATACCGGAACAGTGACAAATTGGGAGAAGGAGGGGGAACCGGCCTTTTTGAAACAATCGGGACAAAAAATTATTACATATGCTTGCATCAAATGTGGGTATATGGAAAGCTATGTTAAAAAATAGGCCAGCAGAAATAGCCTATAGCGCTATTGACTCCTGCTTATAATTCTGATATAATCTCCTTATCATGCAGATAGTACGTTAGTACATCTGCTTATATTTGATTTAGTTTTTTAAATAAAGATAAAGATACCCTAAATTTTTTTTCTACTTGTATCTTCTTTCTATAAAAAATAACTTCACTTCCTAAGCAGACGTATTAGCATATTATCCAGGTCAAATTTTATCGGAAAGGAGGAAATATAAATGGCAAATAAATTATTTATTGGGAGTCTTGATTATTCAACAACCGATTCTCAACTTGAAGAACATTTTTCTAAAATAGGCAAAGTTTTATCAGCCAAGGTTATAGTAGACAGGTATACAGGGCAGGGTAAAGGTTTTGGATTTGTAGAAATGGAAACACTGGAAGTTGCAAAAGAAGCGATGAATAAACTTAATGGTTCAGAGCTTAATGGTCGGGCAATTGCAGTAAAGGAAGCAAAACCCCAGGAAAGGAGATAAACATGTATAAATTCCAACAAAGAAATCATAACCGTAACAAAAACGGTAATAATTCTTATTCTCTACGCACAAATTTTCATCATGGAGCAAGAAGGCATATACAAAAGCTGGATCACAACCTGTTTATAAGAAAGGCTGTAGAGATAAATGCTTATACCGGAAATGTATCAACTGCACGATTTGCAGATTATCCTATAGAGGATAAGATAAAACGAAATATTGAGGAGCACGGGTATTCTGTTCCGACAGCTATTCAGGAAAAAGCAATTCCTGAAATTCTTAACGGGCGGGATATTATTGGCATAGCAAATACGGGCACCGGTAAAACTGCTGCTTTTCTTATTTCACTAATTAATAAATCTTATCTGGATCGGAATCAAAGGGTTTTAATTGTTGTTCCGACCCGTGAGCTTGCGATTCAAATCAGAGACGAATTTCGCATATTTGCGAAAGGAACAGATTTAGAAGCTGTTGCAGTTGTTGGAGGCGCAAATATCAAACGCCAAACTTATGCATTGCGTCATAACCCCCATTTTGTCATTGGCACTCCGGGAAGATTAAAGGACTTAATAGGTCGAAAAAATTTAAATTTGATGCTTTTTCAAAATGTTATTCTTGATGAAGTAGACAGAATGGTTGATATTGGATTTATAAAAGACATCAAATATATCATTTCACTTTTGCCTAAAATACGTCAGTCATTATTCTTTTCTGCCACGGTTGATAATAAAACACAAGAGATATTGCGCAGTTTCGTAACAAATCCCATAACAGTTTCTGTAAAGCAGCATGATACTGCATCTAATATTGATCAGGACATAATTCGATTGAACGGAGAAAAGTCAAAAATAGATATACTTCACGATCTTTTAATCCAGACAGGATTTGATAAAGTGCTTATTTTTGGAAGAACTAAATGGGGAATACAAAAATTAACCAATGAATTAATTAATCGTGGATTCCATGCAACCGCAATTCATGGGAATAAAAGTCAAAATCAAAGACAACGGGCTTTGCAGCAATTTAAAGATAGTGATGTCCAGATATTACTGGCTACAGATGTTGTATCGCGCGGACTTGATATTGAAAATGTAACCCATGTAATTAATTACGATGCTCCTGAATCTTTTGATGATTACATTCATAGAATAGGCAGAACCGGACGTGCTGGTAAACGGGGAGTAGCTTTAACTTTTGTAGACTAATATGAACATCTTATTTATAAGCCCTAATTCTCCATATGAAAGCGTTGGTGGAATTGAAAGATACATTATTAATCTGATAAATTACTATCGTGATAAGTCGGAATATGGAGTTTTTCTTATATTACCAACCAGTGATAAAAGCAGGATCAAAAAAACAGGTAGCGTAACAATTTTTTTTGACAATAATTTCTCAATTCCTAGAAATGCTGCCCGTCACAAGAAAGAAATATCAGTGAAAGCACAGGAATTTGGAAAACTTCTCGAAAATATTATAAAAGAAAAGAAAATAGACGTTATTTGTGCTGAAAATATTATGTTTGGGCCACCCGCTGTATACAGTTTATTAATAAATATGATTGCCACATCACACAAAATTCCCGTTGTATTAAGGCTCCACTCCTTTGCGATATCAGATTTACAAATAGAACTTATTAGTCAACTTATGTGGAGCAAAATAAGTTGTGTAAGTAAAAGTGTTGCGGGAGATTGTTTTCAAAAAGGAACAGACGTAGATGATTTGTCGACACATTATCTGGGAGTAAATACAATTCAATTTAATAATAATGACAGTTTATGTAGATCGTTCAAAAAACAACTGGTAATAAACGAAAGTTCCAGGATTATATTAACAGCAACCCGTATTATACGTGGATCAAAAAATATACTTCAGGAGAAGGGACTTGTGAATTTAATTAAGGCCTTTTCTAAACTTTCTTCCCGATACTCCAACCTTTATTTGCTAATTGCTGTGGGGAGCGCGACTGAAAATCTGAAAAATGAATTTACCGGTGCTTATGAAATGCTTTTAGGCTATATAAAATTACATGGTATTGAAAAACAGACTGTTGTTAGAACTTTTAAGCTTGATGATATGCCAGGAGTTTATCGGGAATCTGATGTATTTGTCTTACCATCCGAAAATGAAACCTTCGGACAGGTTTTTATTGAAGCAATGAGTTGTGGCATACCCGTTATCGGAACAAAAGTTGGTGGAATACCGGAAATAATCAGTGATACTTACAATGGTTATTTAGTTCAACCGGATGACGCAAGTATTCTGGCACAGCGAATAGAAAAACTTTTAAATGACAAAATTACACGGGAGTCTTTTAAAAAAGCTGGTATAAAAACTGTAAAAAATAACTTTACAGCAGAAAAGCAATTTTCTAATTTCCATAAAATTTTGGAAGATGCCGTTTCAAGTAAATTGTAATCTTAGTTATTATTGGAATGTCTGTTCCCCCCGACTTTTTCTACCCGCAGCATCAATGACCCGTTGCCCAATACAAATGTCGTGTTTTGTCTGCTCCGTAATGTGCAGCCTTGCTACCTCTTTAAAGGTAAACCAGGCAAAGGTTAGTTTTTCTCTTGTATAGAAATTCTTAAGAGTTTTTAGCTTGGAGTAAACAATGAATTGATTTGTATTTATATTTTCATTGAGATATGAATATACAGGATGTACAGTCTTAATCTTTATATATAATAGATTGTAAATTATATTTCTGAATATGTCACAGGGTTCTTCTTTTTCTGTATATAACCCGCTGAATAAAAACCATGGAGATTTCAGGGAAGAGGAGGTATATTGTTGCAAGAGAATTTGTTCTGTAGATGAATGATATAAAAATCCACTCGCATAAAAAATTTTATGCATTATCGTAATTATACTATAAATGAGAATAAAATGTTTGATCGTTTTGAATTACCAAACCAAAGAGAGCATAGTATGTATACAAATTTCCTCTCCCGCCGCCCCGGCAAAATTCGTAGAAATATAAGTTATCAGGAGTAATACATTGTGCATATATAGACATTTCTATTCTATGTTAAAATAATGTTATGGATTGGGCAGAACAAGGAGAAGGTTTAGTAAAGAAAAACAAAACATATTTACCTAAAAGAGAACCAGCATTACCTGCTAAGGAACCAATAGATTTACCAACAGCTCGCACAGTTCTGCAAACAGTCGTTGATACCAATGAAGATTCATTAACAGTATCATCGGATTTATCTAAAGTTGGTCCATATAGCACACAACAGGTAAGAGCAGCATTCCATATTTTAACAGAAGATATATTGGAGAATCATCCTAGAACAGGAAACTCATTAGAATTTAGAACAGTTAAAGAAACACCTCATGGAATGGTTGTATTAGTTGCGAATCGTAAACTTGAATATACTAAAGGAGGAAGTATTAAAGTTATTGCACCGATTGGTAAAATAAAGAGTATTAGTTTGGATCTTAGAAAATCTGTTAATGTAAATCCTATGCTTTTTGCAAGAATTCTACTTACAGAAGGCTCTGGAGATACTCCAGAAAGTACAAAGTTTGGGTTTGATTCTCAAAGATTTGATGATAACAGATTAGGTGGGAAATCTGTTTGGATGCATGATCTTCGTAAAGGAAAAGAATTACAAATAGATAAATATAGGCATCTTTACAAAGGTATGCGATGGATTGCTGCAAATATACTTAATTGGGATGGAGAGTTTAAGTTGCCTGAGGATTTGGGTAAACCTTCATTGCTTTCAGGTAGAGAGTTACCAGATCCGGATAAATGACAATGTATTGTAAATTCTATTTTCGGTAAATGTTAAAACCTCTTGAATTTCTCGAGCAAACGGAGCATAATATGCATGCAAATCTCCGATGAGGCGATTTGAAGCGGAAACGCCGAGACCCGCAATTTTCTTGCCCGCCCCGACCCACCACCGCAAATAAAATCTTATGGATATAGGAATAACAAGTAAATATAAATCTAACATAGAAGATATAGATGCAATATTTGAAACATCATTAATTCTTAAAGGTATCTTTGAAAATGCTTTAGAAAATATTCTTAAAAATAATAATTTAAATTTCAATCAGCGGAAAATTGTAAATAACAAATTATTATCGTTAGCCAATATAGAAGATAAAAGTATTAAAGATGCTGAAGCTGGAGCGTGGGAAAGGCTTTATCCACAGGCATTGATTTTGGTTGTATCTATTTCCGAACAGTTATTAAAAGAAATATTTGAAGTATTGGTTTATTCTAATTTAGAAAAACTGAATGGAATAGATGACATATCTTTTAAGCTTAAGGATGTTATTGATAAATCTTTTAAACTATCAAGGAAAGATTGGGTTGAGTTGGTAGTTAAAAAGCTTTATGGCGAGGTGGATCCTAATGAAAAAATAAACTTTCAGAATATTCTTGCAATTAAAGGTATATTTAATAATTATTTTAGATTAGAAATAAATCTTTCAGAAAAGTTACAAAAGGATTTACATTTTTATTATCAATGCAGACATATCATTATTCATAATGGTAGTATAGTAGATGAAAGATTTATTAAAAATCTTGCGAAAGCTAAATATCCAAGGCAATTTATTGAAGGCGAAAAAATAATAATAACTAGTAATGATTTTGATAAATGTAAATCAGTATTTTTGGAGTTTTTTGATAGCTTAGAAACTGCTATTAAAAATGCAGATATTAAATATTTAACTCCCTCATTTTGATTATATACTTTAATAAAAGACAAAAAGCAAGCTTTTCTTATATAAGCATAACTATAAATGTGCGTATTGGAAAATCAGGTTGGTAATCCAATCTTACAATTTAGATTTAAGTTTAAATTTTCAGCAGCTAGATATTTCTTAAAAAATAAATTATAATTCAACTTATAAATTTATCTGCCCAGATACACTATGTTTGGGTATCATTTGAAAAAGATAAATAATTACTTTAAATCTTTACCTTCTTTTATTTCTAAATATAAATTACTTTTTACAGGGATAGTTTCTATAATTGGTTTTCTTGTACTGCTAGATCAACTCAAATGGTTAAATCCAATTGCGAACTGGGTTTTTACTGTGTCGGGACAAGTTTGGGAATTTTTAAAATGGAATCCTTGGGGTTTACCTAATATACTATGGATTTTGTTAAGCATATGGTTAATATGGGCAACATATCAGTTATTAAAGCAAAATTATGACTTATCAATTGTTGCGGGTACTTTTGATGAGAACTTCAAAGATGGGTTAGTGAATTGGGATTATTCAGGGAGTTGGAAAATATTAAAAGAAGATGGTCAGTTTGTTTTAAATGTATCAGGTCATGAGTCCGAAGGTATAACTAAAAAAGGGTTTACTTGGAGTGATTATGAATTTAGTTTTGAAACAAAAATAGTCAAAAGGGCATCAGGTTGGATAGTAAGAGCAGATGGGAAAAATAGATTTTTCATGTTACAAATTTTTATGGATAACATTGATACACGTAAAGATATAAAAGGTCCGATGCTAAGACCTCATTATAGAGAAGCTAGGGATGATTTCCAAACTATTTGGGGGCCTATTGATCAAGATGCAATATCACTTAATTCTACAGATTTAAATGATTCCATTAAACTTTATAAATGGATAAAAGTAAGAATTGTCGTAAGAGGAGAAGATATGGTTGTTCATATTAATGGAATAAATGTATTTAAGTATAATCTTTACAAAACAGTATCTACAGATGTTTCTAAAAATTTTATAATCCAAGATGCGGAAGGAAAGGTAGTTAGGGGGCAAATTCCCGAGAAGATAATTCTAGGAAGTTATCGAATAGGATCAATAGGGTTTAGAGAGGCATCAGACGAAGAAGCATTATTTAGAAATATTAAAGTTAAGCCTTTGTAGTGTTGGTACAGGCGATTCTTTGTTATAATTTCATAATGAAAGGAAAAGTGGGAATATGAACTTAAGAATTGGGATTGTGGGGTTGCCGAATGTGGGGAAGTCGACCCTTTTTAATGCATTACTAAAAAAGCAGCAAGCACTTGCGGCGAATTACCCCTTCGCTACCATTGAGCCGAATATTGGTGTTGTTCCTGTGCCGGATGCCCGTCTAAATAAATTAGCACAGATTACTAAAGATGAAGAAAAAATGGCAAGTTTGCCTCCAATAAAACCTGCAACTGTGGAGTTTGTGGATATAGCGGGGTTGGTTAAAGGAGCTGCGGAAGGGGAGGGGCTTGGAAATAAATTTTTGTCCCATATCCGGGAAGCAAATGTCATTGCGCATGTAGTCCGGGTTTTTGAGGATGAGAATATTATTAAAGAAGGGGCAGTTGATCCAAAATCTGATTATCAAACTATTCAGACAGAATTAATGTTGGCAGATCTTGCTTCTATATCAAAAATCAAAGATCAAAGATCAAAATCAAAGATCAAAGATCAAAAAGAGGTAGCGGAGAGAATATTTGAAAGTCTTAATAAAGGAATACCTGTTAGGGATATGGAGTTTTCGAAAGAGGAGAGGGA
>JAMCVO010000603.1 GCA_023475715.1 Actinomycetota bacterium | reverse complement strand
CCCATGACTATTATGGGGCTTTTTTTATCCAATTTTTTTCTGCACAGAGTTGCTGATATCTTCTTAAAATAATGATTGTTATTTATAATAAATTGTTGTTAAATATAATGTTTGCTATAGGTCAAATAAAACGGTTCATGGATTAAAAGGTCTGTTACATATTAAAAAACAGCTATTTAATAAAATTTGCGAGGGAAAATGGAAATTATTGTTTGCATTAAACAGGTCCCAGGAACTTCCAAAGTTCAGGTTGATCCTGTTACCGGTGTTCTGATAAGAGACGGCATAGACACAAAAATGAATCCTTACGATCTTTTCGCACTTGAAACCGCCTTAAGACTAAAAGAACAGCATGGAGGTCATATAAGGGTTATAAGTATGGGTCCGCCGCAGGCAATAGAAGTTATCAAAGAAGCTTTCATGATGGGTGCTGATGACGGAATGCTGATTTCGGACCGCAAATTTGCAGGCGCCGACGTTTTGGCTACATCTTATACGCTATCGCAGGGCATTAGAAAAATGGGTGATTTTGATATGATAATTACCGGAAAACAAACAACTGACGGTGATACCGCTCAGGTTGGACCTGAAATCGCAGAATATCTTGAAATCCCCCATATTGCAAATGTTCTCAGAATCTTAAAAACTACCAGTAAAGACATAACTGTAGAAATGGATATGCCAAACACCATTGAAGTGGCAAAAATCAAATTCCCATGTCTCATTTCGGTTGAAAAAGACATATTTCAGCCAAGACTTCCGTCATTTAAGAAAAAAATAGAAACAAAAAATAAAGAAGTTAAAATCATATGCTTGAATGACATGGAAGACAAAAACGAAAAAAGATACGGCCTTACCGGTTCCCCGACTCAGGTTGAAAAAATTTTTCCACCGGATGAAAACACCGATAAAGAAATATGGGAAGGTACAGGGGAGGAACTGGCAGATAAAATTACGGAAAAGTTAAAAGAATTAAAGTTTATATAGGGGTGTTTAACAAATGGGAAAATTATTAATCCACCAGGAATTAGTAAATGATGAAACAGCAGAAAAGCTGATAAAGATATGTCCTTTTAATTCAATTGAATATAAAGATGGAAACCTTGACATAAACGCAGGCTGTAAAATGTGCAGGCTTTGTGTTAAAAAAGGTCCGAAAGGTGTAATAGAGTTCATTGAGGAACAAGCTCCGAAAGTTGATAAAAGTGCTTATAAAGGGATTGCGGTTTATGTTGACCACGTTGAAAGGGAAATTCACCCTGTAACTTATGAGCTTATCGGTAAGGCCAGGGAACTTGCCGCTAAAGTCGGTTATCCTGTTTACTGTATTTTTCTTGGTTATCAGATTTTGGATAAAGCTGAGGAACTGCTCCATTATGGTGTTGATGAAGTGTTTGTTTATGACTATAAAGAGCTTGAACATTTCAGGATTGAGCCATATGCTGCTGCTTTTGAAGACTTTATTAATAACATAAAGCCATCGGTTATACTGGTTGGTGCAACGACCATAGGACGTTCCCTTGCCCCGAGGATTGCAGCAAGATTCAGGACAGGTTTAACTGCAGATTGTACCGTTCTTGATATAAAAGAAAATACTGATCTAATCCAGATAAGACCTGCATTCGGAGGTAATATCATGGCTAAAATTGTCACTCCGAATTCAAGACCACAGCTTGCAACCGTAAGATATAAGATAATGACAGCTCCTGAAAGATCTGAAAAAGTCAGTGGTAAAATTACGGTCTGCAGTATGGAAATTAACAGGTTTGAATCCAATGTTGATGTCATAAAAGTAACAAAAAAGGAACCTGAAGAAAATATTTCCGAAGCTGAAATTATAGTTGTTGCCGGCAGAGCTATCAAAACCCAGAAAGATATGTCGCTTGCCTACGAGCTTGCCGAAGTACTGGGAGGAAATTTTGCAGGAACAAGGCCAATGGTAGAAGCTGGATGGATTGATGCAAAAAGACAGATCGGACTAAGCGGAAGAACCGTAAAACCTAAACTAATTATAACTCTTGGCATATCCGGTGCAGTCCAGTTTACTGCCGGAATGAAAAGTGCGGATTATATTTTTGCTATAAACAAAGATCCTAAAGCAGCAATATTCAGTGTCGCGCATTATGGAATAATCGGTGACATTTATGAGGTTGTTCCAAAATTGATTGAAAATATTAAACAGATAAAGGGATTAACCGGAAAACTTCCTAAATACGTCGCTCCGGCATCCAGGAATTAATATGGGGGATGAAATGTTTCAAAGTTGTCTTTGCAATAAAATTTATAAAAAAATAGATGATAATGACATAAAATTTTTACAGAATCTTCTCGGCAGTGAAAAGGTTTCCGCAGGCAGCAGTATCAGTGAAGATTACAGCCATGATGAACTCAATACAGTAAAGGCTTATCCCGAAGTTCTGGTTGAAGTTTCCAATGCGCAGGAAGTATCAAAAATAATGAAATATGCCTGTGATAATGATATTCCGGTAGTTGCAAGAGGTTCAGGAACAGGCCTTGTGGGAAGCTCAGTCCCTCTCCACGGCGGAATCATGATCAATATGACAAAAATGAATAAGATCCTTGAGATTGATGATGAAAATCTTACTCTTACTGTAGAACCCGGAGTTCTTCTGATGGAAATTGCCAAATATGTTGAAGACCATGATTTATTTTATCCGCCGGATCCCGGTGAAATTTCCGCTACCATTGGAGGAAATATAAGCACCAATGCCGGAGGCATGAGAGCAGTAAAATACGGGGTTACAAGAGACTATGTTATGGGACTTGAACTTGTTCTTCCCAACGGAACAATAATAAATGTCGGCGGTAAAGTTGTTAAGGACAGCTCAGGTTATAGCATACTTGACCTGATTTGCGGTTCCGAGGGTACACTTGCAATAATAACAAAAGCAATATTGAAACTGCTTCCTCTTCCGAAAAAGGTTATAAGCCTTCTTGTTCCTTTTCCCAATCTTGATACAGCAATCGGTACTGTTCCAAAAATAATAAAGGCAAAAAAAATTCCTACTGCTATTGAGTTCATGCAGAGAGAAGTAATAATTGCAGCCGAACAGTTCCTCGGCAAAAAGTTTCCCGATAACAGTGCGGATGCATATCTTCTTTTAACCTTTGATGGCAATACAAAAGAAGAAATAGAAAAAGATTATGAAGTGGTTGCAAACATCTGTTTAAGTGAAGGTGCATATGATGTTTTCATAACAGATACTGATGAAAGAAAAGAAGCGGTATGGTCTGCAAGAAAGGCATTTCTTGAAGCTGTAAAAGCATCTACCACCGAAATGGATGAATGCGATGTTGTCGTACCAAGAAACAAAGTTGCCGAATTCATAAAATATACGGACAGCCTTCAAAAAGAGTTCAATATAAGAATCAGGAGTTTTGGTCATGCCGGAGATGGAAATCTGCATGTCTACGTATTAAAAGACAATCTTGACGATAAGGTATGGAAGGAAAAACTGGCAGCGGTGTTCGATAAGATGTACGGTAAGGCCGAAAAACTTGGCGGTCTGGTTTCCGGCGAGCATGGAATCGGTTATGCAAAAAAGGAATTTATCTCCGAACAATACGGCAGAGAATATATGGAATTAATGCTTCAAATAAAGCTGGCATTTGATCCTAAAAATATTCTTAATCCAGGTAAAATCTGCGAAGGTTGATTGCTGTATTAAATTTGAAATATCGGCAATATCCATATAAAATTATGTTTTCTTCCTGAAATATTAATATTTTAAATTTTATATATGAGCAGCAAAAAGAGGCCTAAAAATCCATACACAACAACATCGGTGGTTTTTCTTATATTAACAATCATGTTTATATTGATAATATTTTTACCATCCATCCTGAATATAGACATGATGAGATGGGGGTTTGGTATTGCCTTCATTTCCTTTTTTATT
>JAMCVO010000139.1 GCA_023475715.1 Actinomycetota bacterium | reverse complement strand
TGAAAAAGCAAAAAGGATTTATAAAATCAATTGCAGCATTTATTGCAGGTATTGCATGTATGGCAAATGACAAAAAGGGAGCAACACTGATAGAAATGGCACTTTATATTGCCCTTGTCGTGATTGTTTGTATTGCGGTTGTGACAACTCTTGGAGGCAAACTTCAGTCTGTATTCCAGACCATAGTAAGCAGCCTTTAAATAGATTCTAATAGATAAAGATAGAATGAAAAGGCAATTAATAAAACTTAAAGCTAAAAACCAGTCTGATGAATATGGCAATGTCATGCTTGAGCTTGCTTTGATAATGCCACTTTTCCTGCTTCTTTTGTCCGGAATCGTACAGTTCGGATTTATTCTTAATGCCAAGGTGGCCGTTAACTCAGCATCTTATGAAGCAAGCCGGGCCGCAACTCTTGCCGATAATCCGGAGCAAGCAGCGATTCAGTCCGTTGAGGATTATGCAAAATCAACTCTTCCTGGCTGGAGTTTTGATGACAGGCTAAAAGCAAAGATTAATATTAGCGGTACTAACCCGGGTGACACTGTAAGTGTTCAAGTTGTTTATAAAATTCCTGTATTTTTTGCAAAGATCTTTCCATTTTCGCCTGATGGGAATGCCTATACCGATATTGCCGGAGAGTCTGTAATGCAAATAGAAGAAAAAGAATAAGAAAAAGGAAACTAAGAGATGGAAGAAAAAATAAAAAAAATAATTTTTTTATCAGTTGTTTTTTTGATAATTTTTATTTTCCCGCAAAATTTATTCTCAGATAGCTGGCTCAAGGTGGATATTTCCGGAAATTCTTCAGTATGGGTGGATACTTCCCACTGGGCAAATTCAGTTGTCTGGGTCAATGACGGTTATTACAGGGATGTAATCAATAAAAGATGGCGAGATTCATCTTATGTTATATCGCAGGGATACTGGAAGACAAGTGAATATAAAGTATGGGTAGAATCCTGGGAATTTGATCCTTATACAGCATACAGATATGTGGACACATCGCATTATGAAACTCGATATAGAGATATTGAAGTTTTAGTTCCTGTAAACTTCACAATAATTGAGGGTACTACAAGTTATGGCTGGAGCGTTTATTCTTTTGCAGCCAGGCCACAAGGGCTTCAGATGGTAACATATAATGGTGAAAAATACGTTGCCCAAAAGTATGTCATTAATTACAAGCCTAGCAGGGGTGGATGGATTTATGCAGTAAAATGGGTTTATATAAGAAAGTATGTAAAAGTGAGGGAGCATTACTCACAGTGGGTCAGCTCCGGTTATTGGCAGGCTTATACTGCCTACAGGCTTGTCGATCAATCTCACTGGGAGACAAAAACAGGCAGATACTGGGTTGATACTTCATACAGGGTTGAGCAGGGTTATTGGGAGGAATATAAAGACAGGGAATGGGTAGATACAAGCCATTATGAAAATGTAAAAAAATGGGTTACAGATGGCTATTTTACGGAGCCTATTCACGGCGAAGTAGCAGTTGAAAAAAATCCTAAATATATCTTTACGAAGTGGCATAAAGATTCACAAGGCAATGACTGCTGTATGGATCTTAAGGTCAGTTGGAAACTTTTTAATCCCGAAACGGGCATGCCTGATACTATTAATAAAATAGACAGGTTGTATATTTATGAAGAGGTTTACAGGTATAAGGGGAAAGGTACAGATAAAGTTGAGATATTTGATAAGCGGATTTTGGGATCTTCTCAGGGATCTGTCGAAGCAACGGCTAAATTTGATTTTGCGGGCGGAATAGAAAGTATCCTGCATATTTACCTGTATTCCACAAGTGGAGCAAGCGCTCATATTTATTTCAGCAATCCGATAAATGGTTACAGATCCATAAACATCAAAAAAGAAGGCACTGCATCGGACGCAAATGAATGGTTGGGCGGCAATGATTTTGGGAAAGTTGAATTTTAAAAAATTGTACCGGTATCGAAAAAATCAAGACAGCCCAGGCAATGTTTTAATTTTTACTGCTATTCTCATGCCGCTTTTTATTTTGCTCACAGGGTTGGTTACTGATATTGGAAGAGCGCTTGTTTACAAGGAGGAACTAAATGAAGCCTGTATGATTGCAGCGGAGGAAGCTTGCAAAAAAATAGATATAGATTATGCCCAGAACTCTGGCTCCAGCATTCTTTGCAGCAGTTTTGAGCAGGATTTGCTTAAGTATTTTGAACAAAATTACAGGCCAAAGCAAAATTTCATTTTAAATTATATCAATTATGATATTGCCGGGGGCATAGATAATCCTAAATATTTGGAAGTCAGATGTGAGGCTGAAGTAAAATGCATATTTTTAAAAATAGTAGGTATTGAGAATATAAAAATTCATTCGCAGGCAAATGGGAGGCTCAGGAGTTTGAGCAGATCCAAGTAGTGAAATTTTAAACTAATTTTTACAAGAGTTAATCAAAATTACAGTTTATAATTTTTCTGAAACTAAATAAATTGATCTATTTTAGTCTTTTGTAATTATATTTAGCAACTCTTCTGCACAATACAAACGATTTCTTTTGCGACCTGATATTTCTTTGAGTATCCCTAATCTTGATAAAGAAAAAATTATATAAATAGCTTTTGATAAGATGGTGATATACGGTCATTTTTAAAATTTGAAAAATATCCCAAAAAAACAACTATTCAAATGCAAAAAAATCATAATTAAAAATTACTAACTAAATTTTAATTAAATTTTAAGGTTATTTTAATGATAAAGTATTATATTATTGTAAGACTTTAAAAATGAGCCTATTGCTTTTGGAGGAACTGAAGCTGCACCTAATGCGGTGCAATACTGCCTTTTTGGTGTAGCTGTCTGTTATGCAGCTACATTTGCCAAGTGGGCTACAATAAAAGGGATCAATTTAAAGAAATTAGTAGTTAAAATTACCAGTGACCTCAACTTAAACAAAAGATTTGGGGGTAACATTAAATGCTTTACTGAAAAGGGATTAACGATTTGTAGTTTAGGCAGAAGGTAAAATTTTTAAAAGGAGCAGAGGTTATGAAAACAATCAAACTGTTTCTAATAATGTTTGCATTGATCCTAGTTATAAGTTTTACAGTCATGGGCAGCAGTAGTTTATCGATTTTAGAGGCAACAGATGAAGAGACCAAAACTGTGCTGTTTACACCTGAAGAAGTGGTGCGACCCGGAAGCACCTCCTTCTCTGTAAGCGGCCTTAGTCCCAATGAACAGGTAGAACTAATAGTCAGGCGTCCGAACGGAGAAATAATCACACACAGAAGTCAAGCTGATGCTAAAGGGGTATTTGAGGGCACCATTAGTGTAAAGGAGGAGCAACCCACTGGCGAATACCAAGTACATATTACTGGTCTGGAGTCACAGAAGTCATGGAAAGGAGTTTTTACAGTCACTACAGTTCCGGAGTCTTCAACTGATACTTCACTGATCACAACCGAGACTGCACCTCCTGGATCTGAGACCGCATTAACTAACTCTGAGACTATTCATATCGAAACTCGTATAGTTGAAATTTCTGATGATATTAGAAATATTGGAGAGTCACTGCAGAGTTTGCAAGGCAAGGTGAATTCTCTTGAAAACCAAATCAAAACCAGTAGAGAAGATCAAAAAGTGATAAATTGGTTTGTATGGTGGTGGCAAATCGGTTTTTGGACAGGAATTTTCTGGATTTTCCCTTGGATTTTTGTAGGTTGGCAATGGACAAGATTTAAATTCTGGAGATTTGGGTGGCCTTGGCCATGGTGGTTTTGGATTCCAATATTTTGGTTTATACCCTGGTTAGTGATTGCTTGGCAGTGGTGGCTTATTTGGTGGGTATGGTGGGTATGGATTTGGTGGTTCTTCCCATGGGTTTTCTGGGCTTTTTGGTGGGTAATTATATTCAAAGAAGCTATGATCTGGCTCTGGCT
>JAMCVO010000520.1 GCA_023475715.1 Actinomycetota bacterium | reverse complement strand
GCTGGACGCCTAATTTAGCTTACCCCGTAAGCAGATGTTAGCACTTACATAAAAAAAATCAATAGGTTTTTCAAAAAATTATTATACTTTTTTAATCTTTTATATATAATTCAAATAATTTAATAATAGAAATATTATAATATATTAAAAATTATAATTAAATTATTTATCACTAATACTTTGATAACTCCCTTTTCTTTTATATTAATAGCACTTAATGCTAGATATAGAGAGCCCGTTTTTTATTCAACTTTCACCAGGAAATCAATCTGTTGATTTTTATTTATCAGGTTGACAACAACTTTAGCCTCTTGTGATGGAATTGTGACTGTGAAATATTCTGCAATTGTTTTATATTCATTTTTTTTTATCAGGATAGTTTTTTTATCGATCACATATTTCCCATTGTCAGTATCAATATAAACTTCAACTGCATATTCCATGTCTTTATCTTCAAGATTATGGATTACGAATTTAAAGTTACTTTCCTTAAATAGTATAACTTTTTTTGGAAGGGACGAATGGTTCTCAAAATATAGTTCGGTAAATGTTTCAGGTTTCACTGTGGTGGCAAGAATAATCGCCTCTTTTATCGAAGGTACATAATTAGCAAGCAGAAATATCCCCGCAGCTATCCATCCCACAATGAAAAGTACTCCAATCCATATTATGATCCTGCTATTTGTGTTTCTATTCTTGCTCATTTTGAATCTCAGCCCAGGCAGGATTCCAGTCATCTGCGCTGTCGTTTGTCAATCTGACAATACCGCTGCCATCTGAATTCATCACATATATTTCCTTGTTGCCATCACGATCCGATACAAAAGCAATCCTATTTCCATCCGGAGACCATGACGGGTTAATATCAGACGATTTATTTTTTGTCAACCTTACTAAACCGCTGCCATCTGAATTCATAATATATATTTCCCTATTACCATCACGTTCTGAGCTGAATGCAATCCTGCTTCCATTAGGAGACCAGGACGGGTTCCAGTCATCTGTACTACTGTTTGTCAACCTGGCTAAACCGCTGCCGTCTGAGTTTATAACATATATTTCACGGTTGCCGTCGCGGTAAGATTCAAATAATACCCTGTTACTGTCAAATGACCAGGCAGAAAAAAAATCATCCTCATCATTGTTTGTCAATCTGAGCAAACCGCTGCCGTCTGAATTCATAATATATATTTCCAGGTTGCCATCGCGATCTGAGCTGAATGCAATCCTGCTTCCATCAGGGGACCAGATTGGATAATCATCAAATGCATTATTATTTGTCAAATTTATTAAACCGCTGCCATCTGAATTCATAATATATATTTCCCTATTACCATCACGTTCTGAGCTGAATGCAATCCTGCTTCCATCAGGAGACCAGACATATGAAGAATCACTGATATCATCATCCGTTAATCTGGTTAAATCGCTGCCATCTGAATTCATAATGTATATGCCAAATTCCCCGTCACGATTTGAGCTGAATGCAATCTTATTTCTGTCTGTAGTTATGTTTTTTTCTTTCGTTACGGTAGTTTCAGATACAGCCTTTATTATTGCATTCTTACCAGACTGTATAATTCCGCATGCGGAAATAAAAAAAAGTAAAGCCGAAAATACAAAAATAACTGAAAACAATACAATTTTTTTCATCATACCCTTCCCTATAACTTAAATATTTAAATAAAAATATAAAAACTGCTTATAAAGCATTCTTTATATTACATAATTACATATTCACATAATTCTATCAAAAAACAGCCCAATATTTCATCATTTTTTTAATCTTCAACCATTCCCATTAATAGGAAGCTCAAGCATATCCCGAATATTTCAACTGATCCGGTATTATTAATTTCAAAGAAAAATCCCTCCCATCTGTCTTCTCTATAAATTTCAATACCGTTTTGATAAGCCTGAAAGGATAAAATTTGATCAAGTGGAATGTTGACGGGCCTGTAACCGGGAAAAGGATTTAAAAACAGTCTTTGGTTTGTTATAACCAATACACCTCCAGAAAATTGAATCAATCTATCTTTAGGTACTATGATTCCTTCATGTGATCCTATCCTGTAATGTACATCTTTAACTATTCTAAAATTAACCCCACTTCTGCTGTTGGCATATCCAATATTTTTTGTTTTTATTTCTTTTAAAACAGCAGTATCAGCAAAATGGATTTTTTCATTTTTCTTTAATATTATATTAAAACCAAAGTTCTCAAGCTTAAAAACCGGTAATTCATTTTTTCCCTTTATGAAGTCTATGTAAATATATGGCTTTACCCGCCTGTTAAAATCTACATCCTCGTCTGATAGGTTAAGGCTATTTTTAATTTTTGCCAGAAATTCTATTTCATTTCCTCCAAGCTCCTTATTAAGAAGCAGCATATTATATATATCATGATAAAAATCAAGTAACGATTCTTTTTCAAATGTATTCTTTAAAAAATCAGCCTGTTTCTCCTTCAAATCGAAACTTTTTAAAATATTGTTCTTTATTTCTGCATATTTACTGTCAAGGAGTTTATCACATTCTTTGCATAAGGACGTGGATGAAAATAGAGGCAGCTTTTTACCGCATTCCTTGCATAATTTAGCCATTCGGTCTCCTTCAAGAAATATTTTTGAACAATAAAACAATATACAGGTTTAAAATATTTAATAATTATAAACTCGATTATGTATCTAAGTAAACAATATCTTATTCAGGTCATACAATTCGGGGCTTTTTTAAAAAACTTTTATGAGTATAGGACGATGTAATTGTCCGGAAGCTATTCGAAGTAAAGCTATTTATGAAGCTTTAAGAGCCTGTTCCCATAACAACCTATAAGAACCGTCACTTTTCATCGCGCCAAATTCATTGGCTCTTAATGTAAAAAACAATGCTCTCGTCATTCCTGACCCTTTGATATATTCAATCATCGAAGATAATCCTGCTACCTGTACGGTCTCATCCGAAGAATAAGAGTCTAATGAAATACTGCTAAGATTAAATTCCGTCAAATATGTACCGCCAGGTCCAAAAGCATTTATCATATCGGTTATCGCGATCTTCCAATTATCGCTGAAAGTAGTATCTCCCATGTAAATATTTAAAGCCAGTATATCTATATCTCCCTTACCTGCAGATACCCAATCAGGTATGGGATAACGGCCACAGGAATAGCTTATTTTTCCATTAGTAAATATTGATTGAGCATCTTTTGCAACAGATTTGAGGTCTGCAATTATCTGAGTCTGTGTCATAGTTGTTTCATCAATATGATATTCTTCTTCATTACCCAGTTGGAATTCATAAACTCCGTTATCCTGTGCCCATTTAGCTGCATCTAATATTGCTTGTCTAAAAGATGCCCAGCTGGATGATGTTATGGCATAATCAGGATTATTATATTTATTGGAAGATACCCCCCAAATAACTTTTGCACCCCTCACAACTGCATACGTTACTGCTTTTTTTGATTCCTCCATTTTTGCATTGTCCTGGAAGTCCGGAATATCAATTCTGATTTCAGCAAAACCGTTGGCAAGCAATTTATCAATATCATCGTTTGTATATGGCTCCCAGCTAAACATGCCTAATCCCAAACCCGACCACCTACTTTGGCTGCTGACTGCTGTTGAATCATTTTTCCCCTTAACTCTGCCGGTTGATTTGGAAGCTGCTAAAGTCGTACCTGCAATTATGGTCAATATTATTATTGCTATAATAAAAACAAATAAGTTTTTTATATTTCTTTTCATTTTTTCTTTTCCCCCAACTAAAAAAGCCATCTAACCTCTGTAAATAGAGGCTAAATGGCTTAAAAAACTTTTGCTTTTAAATTATTTTTTTGACAATAAAAAAATAATAGCCGGTTGCATCACTAGCTCGTTACATTTCCAGATGCCCAAATAATGAAATGTAAGTCATCGCCTCTATTACTTTAAAAGTGCTTATTTAGTTATCAAATAAACTTTATAGTATTGTATTAATACAAATAATATTACAAGTTTATACTTTTGTCAAGCTTTTTGAAAAATAGCTGTCTATTTATTATCTTTCACCAGATTCCAGATGAAAAAGGAGATAAAAGAAACTATAAAACATATAATCCCGAAAGTATCCTCCCTTGGATAAGGAGCAAGATGAGTCAGCTGGATCGACAAAGTCTCCGGATGAACAAGGGCAACAGCCACAATGTAGAGCCATCCAAGAAGTCCGAAAATAAAAAATGTAAAAGAAGCTGCTTTAACTATTTTTTTCATAATGATATTCTATATTACATCATTTAAACTGACAACAATTAATCAATTTTTAGTATATAGTATGAAATAATTATTAGTGCTAAATGAAAAAAACAATCCTTAAATTTTACAGCCTTTTGACAGGTGATTCCTTATATAGAAATTCGCTTTATCTTATGTTAAGCACAGGCATAATGGCTGTATTTGGTTTTTTCTTCTGGATGGTAAATACGCGTCTTTATTCTGCAGAACAAGTAGGGATCGGAACAACACTTATCTCGATAATGACATTGATTTCCAGTTTAAGTATCCTGGGTTTGGGAAAAGGAATAATCAGATATTTACCCACATCAGAGAGAAAAAACAAAAAAATCAATACTGCATTTACCATTGTCGTTTTAATATCAATTTTATTATCAATAATTTATCTGGTCTTTTTGAAAACATTTTCTCCAAAATTATTATTTTTAAGGGAAAATATTATTTTTTCATTACTATTTGTATCATTTATAGTCTTTTCTTCACTTAATGAAATATCGGAAAATATTTTTATAGCATATCGATCATCAAAATTTATTTTAATAAAAAATACTATTTCAAGTACGGTTAAATTAATTCTTCCATTATTTCTGTTAACTCTCGGAGCCCTTGGCATATTCGTATCTGTCGGGATAGCTGCAGCATTAGCCTTTTTGCTGGGTCTGGTATTTCTTATTATGAGTTTCAATTATTTACCTAAACCAATTATCGACATAAACATTGTGAAGAGAATGACAAAATATTCACTTGGAAATCATGTCGCCGGGCTTATAGCAGGATTACCAGCTACAGTCTTGCCTATACTTATTACAAATCTTCTTGGAGCTAATTTTTCGGCATATTTTTACATGGATATGACTATTGCTTCCTTTCTTTATATTATTCCGATAGCAACCTCTCAGTCACTGTTTGCAGAAGGTTCATACAGTGAAACAGAGCTGAAAGAGCATTTAAAAAAAGCAGTTAAAATAATTTCCATAATTATTATTCCGGTAATCATTATAGCTTCATTATTTGGAAACTATATATTGATGGTATTTGGCAAGACATATTCAAATGAAGGATTTATTTTATTAAAATTTTTAGCAATTTCCGGAATATTCATTTCAATAAATGCTATTGGGGGTACAATTTTAAATATCAAGCATAGAATAAGATTAATGATCATAATAAGCATCGTTACTACTGCCATTATACTTTTACTTAGCGTAATTTTTCTCAAAATGAATTTGTTTGGGATTGTAAGCATAGGGATAGCCTGGATGGCAGGACAGGGCGTTGCAGCTGTATTTTATTTATTTTTAATAAGAAAAATAATAAAATGACTGTTAATAATTTTTAAATATTCTTCAGCGATTTTATTTTCTTCAAAATCTTTTTTAATGTAAAAAAGACAAAATTTTTGTGAATTGGTGGATTAATCGGATAATTTAATAGTTCAGGCCACAAATTATTTATTATCTCCTTATACAGCCTATAGTCCGGTTCTACCCTATGTTTATAATTTACAGAAAGCAGTATCGATAATAAGGCCCTATTGTTAAATGGAGTAAAACTTTCCTGGACGAGATCCCACTCCAATTGGCTCATGGCCTGCCAGTTGCCCATCCTGTGTTCCCAATAAAAGAGGCCTAACAAATTGAAGTTAAAATCTTTTTCTAACTTTCTAATATTTTTTAACCACTCGTTGATAACTTCAATTGAAATATAATTTTTTCCCCATTCCAGATTTGAAAGATAAGCACCTTTAATTCTTTTTGGATTATAGTTTCCTTCCTTATAATAAAAACACCTGGCTATTTCACTGCAGTTTCCTTTTATGCAGACTCTGCCTTCAGGATATCTGCCGTACATTCCAAATGCTATGCCACCCCAGTATGAATGTGCATAGGATACATTTTTTTTATAAATATCGGCAAACCATTCATCCATGGGATTTGTGCAATCTATCATATTATGCTCCAGTCCTAATTCATCCAGGATTTTCATTGGAATTACCAAATCGGGACTTTTCAACTTGTTGGGCGGATAAAACAGAGTATAATAAAATATTTTTTCTTTGAATTCCCTGCATGCTGCAAGAATCGTTCGTGAATCCAAGCCGGCAGTTAACGGTAATGCTAGCTGAAAGCGTGCCTCTGCACTTTTCATCAGTTTTTTAAGCAGAATAGAAGCTTTATGCACTCCTTCATTCAACTCTGTTTCAACCAAGGGTTCTCTGGGGAAAAACCTGAAAACTTCACACTTTTTTAAGCTTAAAAAATGGTTTGGCAGTAATTTTTTTACTTCTGAAAATTGACTTAAACTGCCGGGCCAAAAATACTCTTTTTGGTTATAAAATATTTTTTTGACAAAATCATTTATAACAGACTTATCCAATTCCAAATCCGTAATTTCAGATAACAGGTCGGGCTGAGAACAGCCCCAGATTTGATTTTCCTTATCTATGAAATAATAAATCTGTCTTAGCCCGCATGCGTCGTTAAATAAAATCATATCATTTTTTGTGCTCATAATAATGATATATCTTCCACCTAAAGTATCTTGTGAAACCAGAATATCCTTTCCGGCAGTTGCATCATCTAATAAATCTTCCAGAATCTCTTTATTGCTTTTATCAGGTTTATATGGATCCAGCATATAGCCTATGAGAGTCAATCGCGTACTTTCGTCTTGTACCTGTGTAACAGATAAATAAGGATGTGAATAAATATGGAAAGAATTACTGACATTGGTACATATCCAGTCTGGAAATGGGAAGGAATCTATTTTTTTTGGCGATAGCAAAAACTGCCTGCAGTATAAAAGCTCTGCCGGATTTTCAACAACCATCGGTAATATTCACCTGCTTATTTTTGGATTCTAAATACCGGTCAAACAAAGCAGCCAGCCTGTCTTGTACAACCGAAAAACTATATTCACTTAAACATTTTTCCCTGGCTCTTTTTCCCAGATTTTTTACTATCTGGGGATTATCAAAAACAAATTTTATTTTTTCAGCCAGTTGCTTTATATTTGTCGGCTCGATGATTATCCCACAATCTTTCAAAATTTGAGGCAGATCCGATATGCTGGTGGCAATAATTGGTTTTTCCATCATCATGGCATCAAAAACTTTTGCAGGTATTTGTGCTCTTGCCGAGTAGGTGTTCTTTTGGGGCAAAACTACCAAATCTGCTGCAGAAAGAAACTCCGGTATCTTTTCAAACTGGCTGAAAAAATAAAATTTAATATAATTTTTTCTTTGTTCAACTAATTTTTTAACATATGGATCATCAGAGTTGGCTGCTACTACCATTAATACAATGCTTTCATCTTTTAATAGATCTATCGCATCCAGTAAAATATCAAGACCTTTATGCTTCCTTACCGTTCCGCAAAACATAATTACTTTTTTATCCTGCACTTCAAATTTCTCTCTGACTTTAACTCTGTCATATTTGCCAGGATCAAATAAATCGGTATCTCTTGCATGCGGAATAATCTCTCCTCCGAATCTTTTTTGTAAAAAAGTAGATGAAACCGTAACAACCTCGGCAAATTTAACAAATTTTTCCAAAAGAAATGTAAAGAAAAAATTATTGATATTCCAAAATGCCACACAGTTCTTGAATAAGCCCCATTTTGAATAATCCAAAAAAAATCCAGGTTCCCAATCATCGATGTCCAGCACAAACGGCTTACGGGATATTGCTTTTTTAATCAAACCATATCCAAAACTTGTGGTTTTGGGTTTGATTGCATATATTATGTCACCGTCGATTTTTCTCATAGTCTTGCGAATATTTAACAATGACAAAGGTAAAACTGTATATTTAATCTTTGAGTCATTTCTTATGGGTGCCCAGATCCCTTTTCCGATTTTTGGACCCAGTATTTCTACATCAAATCTTTGAATCAGCATTTTTGCCAAAATATAGGCTCTGCCTACACAATTATCTGACAAATCATAAGATAAAATTGATATTTTTAACCTGGTTTCAGGCTTCAATTCTTTTATCATTTCTTATAATCTCCTGCAATATTTCATGAATATGACAAACAACATCACTCCAGGAGTGACCGTTTAGTACGTAAGACCTTCCTCTGTTTCCCAATTGTTCTCTTAATTGCGGGTTCTCAATCAGCATAATTATCTTAATAGCTAGGTCTTCGGCATCCTCCGGCTTAGAAGTAACAACCAGCTTTTCTTCAAAATCACTTGATTGATTTACACTGCTGACAATGACCGGTTTACTGCAGGAAAAATACTCATACAGCTTTAAAGGTGATGCCTCTGCATTTCTTTCTTTGACAAAAGGAGCTACGCAAATATTAAAAGAATTGATATATTTTGGAATAGTTCTATGTGAAACGCTCCCGGTAAAAATAATTTTATCATCTATCTTTAGATTTTTCGCAATTGCCTCCAGTCTTTTTTTTTCGGTTCCTTCCCCTACAATAAAGTATTTGACGTTGGGAATTTTTTTCAAAACAAAAGGAAGGCTTTTTATCAGATGTTCAACTCCCTGCCACACTGCAAGATTACCGATATAGCCTACATAGTAAAAATCATCACTAAGCCTCTGTTCATTTCTTACCTCTTTAATGTTTAGAGGTTTAAATAAATCCGTATCTACACCATTCCGGATAATAATTATCTTTTCCGGATTAATATTATATTTTGTTATTATATTTTTTTTTATCTCAGGAGTTACGGTAAATATTCTGCTTGCATACTTGCAGCAGATTTTTTCAATAATCCTTAATCCCTTTATCCTGAATGTTGAGCAACCCTGCATCACTGCTTCTTTTTCCAAATTGCCATTATTTTCCAGAACAATAGGGATATGCAATAGCTTGCTTATTAGGAAAGGAACTATGAGCGAGTCACTTTGTCTTACATAAAAAATATCTGGCTTTCCTTTTAAGGCATAATAAAACAAGCTGAAAAACAAAATTATTTCATACGAAATAACCCATAATACCGGTTTATTGATAATTTTCAGGTATTTGATTTTTAGGCTGGTTTTATGATTGTATTTCCCCAGTTTGGGAGCAAACAAATCAATATCATAATCAAGCTTTTTTAAATTATTGATCACTTCCATGATATGGATTACAGGTGCATTTTCCAGTCCCAGATTAACATCGCAAATATAACAAACTTTCATTTAAAAATTTTCGAACCCCCGTTATTGTAAATAAGATTTTTATTCTGGTCTAAAAATTCTATTGGAAAATTAAAACTTAAAGTTTGCCCCTCATACTTCTTATAATTTAAATTCTTTACCACATTTGAATATCTGAGATAAACATAAGAATTTCTGTCAATTGTCGAGGGTAAAACATCGTCATTCACCGTTATGAATTTGCCAAAAGCCAACAGTCTCCACGAGGCATGTTTATCAGCATATATTAAGCTTTTCTTGTCCCAATTATTCATCAGCCAATTTGAAGACAGGACTTCTGTTTTGTGCGCATAATGCCCGTCATAAGAAACTCCGTAATTATTTAACTGCAAGGAAGCATCTGTTCCTCCGGCAATCTGCGGAATAATCCCGGAAAAAAATAAGTAATAAAAAAGAAATATTATAACCATTAAGGAAATTCTTATATTTTCCTTTATAAATTTGAATATTAAAAAACCACCAAGAACAGCCAGCAAGGAAAGAAAAATTAAAGTTTGCTGATACAATCTCTCCAGGCTATATTCTACTGTTAAAGCAGGCAATATCATCATCGCTACGATGCCAAAAAGACCTATAAAACATAGAAAAATATATTCTATATCTATTCTTCTTTTTTTTAATTGGAAGAAAAAAATATATACCGTGCTGATAATTATAAAAATTTTCATTATTTTCTTTATTATTTCTACAAAAGGGTAGATTTTTGATCCAATAACCGGGCTTACCCTTGAAGGCAGGTTTCCGAGTTCTGTAATTTTTGGACTGTAATTACCATATCTTTCCGGTAAATATAAAGATATATAAGATCTGTTCTTATATTCTACGCTGACTTTTTTTACATAATCCTGCAATAAAGGACCTTTATCCTCCTGTTCA
Organism: Actinomycetota bacterium; assembly: GCA_023475715.1. The sequence continues at coordinate 8,828 of JAMCVO010000520.1, read as the reverse complement.
TAAAATATGTTCCATTGCGAGCCGACAGACAATCCATCTTCTCTCAATTCCGTACCGGTAATTTTACCAATATTTTGAATAGCCTTATAAGTGAAATCCAATAAACCACTGGATATTTTTGTTAACTGAGCATACCAGAGAACCGCAAAGATAATTAACACAAGGACCAAGGCACCATTCAAATAATATTTTCGCTCTTTTAATCTGGTATCTTCCTTTTTTAAAGAAGGCTTCCCGTCTTTTTTAAGAAAAATTTTTCTATTCTCAATTTTTCTGAAAATCAAACTTGCCAGGTAAGTAAAAAGGAAAAAAGCAATAGATATATAGGCCGTTGTATAATGCGAAACTATCATTGAAAATCCAAAAACCACAAAGATAATTTTCTTCGGTATGGAATCAACACTCTTACTGAACAAAACAATTAATGCCAATGTAAAAAATAGTAAGGCAATCTCCTGTCTTACCACTTTAGTCAGGTTAACAAAAAATGCAGATTGCGATACAAAAAAGAAAGATGCTATAAAAGCCCATATTTCTAAAGCAAATCTTTTTAAAAATATAAAAACCCCTACTGAAATAAATCCAAATATCAATTGAAAAAGTAATTTGAAAACATAATGGTCATTAATTTTTAAGAAAGAAGATAAAACAGTAGGTAAAATTGTAACACTCAAACAGGCATTATAGGCATCGTTAAAATTTGCCATATTCCATCTAAAATTTTCTTTTGCCAACTGGAAAACATAATATTCCTGATATATATCCCATCCTGAAACATACCAGCTTCTTAAGGAAACCGCCAGGAGCAATGCAATCGAAATCATTAAAATTGAAAAAGGATAGACATTTGCATTTATCTTATTTCTGCATAAAACTACTGCAAAAACATAAACAGCTATACCTGATAACATGATCATCGTAAGATAATTTGGACCCCCATTGTTTAGAGTCAGCGCACCGAAGATGCTGAGAGCAGGGAAAAATAAAGAAATTATAAGAAAAGTCATATCTAAATTGGATAATTTGGGAGTTTGAATCTCAAGAAAAACATTTTTGTTTCTTTTATAGCCAATAAACCAGAAAATCAGCAAAAAGATATCAAAACTGATTAATAACGGTATCAGTGATAAAGGCTTATCAATTCCAAAGAAAGGCAGAACCCAATTGACAAACAAACCACCAAATATTAAAAAAGCAACACTTAAACCGATCATATAAACCAGATATTCCCAAGGATTTGTTTTTTGAATCTTAAATATCAGCATTAAAAGCAATCCGGGAATCGTTATCAGAAAAATAAATGTAATTGCTGCTCTAAAATAGAACTGATCGATATTAAAAAATGTTAATAAATTTACGGCCAATCCAAAAATCAATATTCCAAAGAAAATTCTATTTCTTGTCAGTTTCATCTATTTTTCCAATCCGGCTGTGCGGGCTTTATTTTAAATAAATATACATAAACCCCTAAAATTTTTTTAATAATCTCTATCAGTATGTAACCAAAAGTATATTTGTACGGCACCTTTTTTTTCAGATGAATATAAAAAATTAAAATTACAAATGAGATTAAAAATATTATCAGGGATAAAAAAATTAGATTTTTCAATCCTATCAATACAACCCCGGCTGCAATGTATACAATTAATGAAATTAAAGAATAGTTTATTATTCTGTATTTTTTTGATATCAAATTACTTTTTTTTAAGATGGAAACTCTCCATTTATTAAATATAAAGCTTCTTCTAAAGATGTCTGAGATATTCCTGTAATTGTATAATGGATGGCAAACCATTGAGTTTGTCAGAAATTTAACGGTAAATCCATTTTCAATTGCATCACATAAAAATAACCTATCATAGCCAGCTCTGGTTGCTTCATCAAAACCTTTATTCTTATCAAAAACATTTTTTGTGAAAAAGAAGTTGCCGCCCATTATACATGGCTCGTTATAATTTTCTTTATTATATATTTGATCAGTATCCGGAAATTGGTTACCTTCTATATAATAAAAAACTTTATTGAAATATCCTGAATTTTCCGGAAAAACATGAACATACCTGCCGCCTATCACTTCAATATTCTTATCAATACCACTGTTTGTAATACTCAACCGGTTTTTAGTTTCAATAGCGTCCGAGTCTACGATTCCTATCCATTCATACTTAGCCATTTTCGTTCCAAAATTCATACAATAAGGTGCGCCTTTGTTTTTTCCCATCCGGTATAAAGTTATTTTTTCATTTTCACCGGCAAATTTCTTTCCGATATCATAACTCCCATCCGTAGAACAGTCATCCACCAGGATTAATTCATAATTTCTATATGATTGATCAAGAATAGATCTTATGGCTTTTTCCAGGGTATCCTTACTGTTGTACAAAGGCATAACCAGTGAAAAATTTATTTCTTTATTGAATTGCATAGCACATCCTCATAAATCTTATCAACATCTTTTATAATTTTTCCCCAGTTATATTTTTCCTCAACCAGGCTCCTTCCATTTTTTCCCAGCTTTCTTCTTAATTCTTTATCCTTAATGAGCTCCGTCATCGCCGCACTGATTTTTTCAGGATTTTTCGGTGGGATTATTAGAGCATTTTCCTTATTTATACAAATTGTCCGGATTCCCCCCACGTCTGTAACAATAACCGGTAATTCTGCCGCCCAGGCTTCCAATATTGTCATCGGAAAGCCTTCGTGAAGTGATGGCAAAATAAATACATCCGCATTATAGTAGCAAGCCATCAATTCATCTTTATTTTTTTTACCCAAAAATTTAATATAATCACTAAGGTTTAGTTCGTTAACCAGATCCTGAAAAAAATTTTGATCTATCCCTGTTCCTACCAATAATAATTCAAAATTTTTTTCTATTCTTTTCAATCTATCCGCAGCATCAATTAAATAACTTAATCCTTTATCGGCCTCTACTCTGCCAACAAATAAAAAAATGACCTTTTTATTTATTTTATGTCTTTTTTTTTGAAATTCATCCAGATCCACACCATTTGGCAGGTAATCAACATTATTAATATTTGATTTTTTAAAGTCCTTCAATGAGCTGGCATTAACTGTAATAATTTTTTTAAAATATCCATATTTAAGAAAAAATTCTTCTAATTTTCTTTTAATAAAAGAATAATTTTTGTCCGAAAAAGTCACACCATGACATGTATTAATGACAGGTATTCCGTAAAGCTTACAGGCAAAAGATAAAATAAAACCCAGTTCGGGTGAGTGACTGTGAACAATATCAGGCTTTATTTTTTTCAAATAAAAAAACGAATAAAATAATAAAATAAATAAAGATATTATTCTGTTCAAGTTAATCCTGTCAAGATAAAGCGCGTCTATCTTTAAAGCATACTTTGTTACCTGTGGTGATTTTTTAATTTCATCGCAATTACTTGTCAGAATATATACCTGATGACCCTTTTTTTTCTGATATTTTTCCAGACTCTCAACTACTGTAGAATCTCCGCCCATAATATCAGGATATTTTTTGGTAATGTGCAGTATTTTCATTTTATAACGTTAAATGTTTCAATATTTGTATAATATTTTACATTTGTTTTATTACTTATATAAAGTAAGACCTGCTCAATTTTTTCCCAGCAATTGCTTTTTTCAATAACCCACGAGTGCCCCCATAGATGATAAACGCCACCATGTTTTTCTATATAATCAAATGTCTTTTTTGCCAGATGTTCCCAGTGTAAATTTTTAAAAAATTCCATTAAGTTAAATTTGGAAAATGCTAAAATTTTCAGGGAATCCAGAGGTAATGTGATTAATGAGTTTCTATGTGCTTCCAGAGTTGTCCCGGATAACAGGAAATTGTCAGTAAGATCGAATTTAAATTTTTGCATTGTTCTTGAATAGCGAAAACCAGCTTTTTCTACTAATCTGATTATTCTTTTATTGTATCTCCCCCCAGGGTAACAAAAGCATGGAACTTCCTTATCAATTAATTTCTCCAAATATTTTTTCGAATCTATAATTTCCCTGAGAGCTTCTGTATCTGGGATTTTTGTTAATCTGGGATGAGTCATGGTATGGGCCCCGATTTCAAAATCCCTGCTTAAATTTATAATTTCATCATCGGACAATAAATTTTCCTGACTAATCTCTCTGTTTTTAGGAGAAATATAAAAAGTGCCTCTAATTCCATATTTATTCAGGATTTTTGCCAGTTTCAGATCTAATTTATGACCATCATCCCAGCTTGTTGTAACAATTACTTGTTTATTCATTCAGATAAATTTCCTCTATTTCACCTACGATCTTATTCCAGTCATATTTTTCTGCAAAATCCATACAAGATTTTTTCATATCTCTGCCCGAATTATTTTCCAGAACCATTATGATTTTTTCTGCAATTTCTTCCTCATTCAACCGGCAAATAAAACCGTTTCTATTTTCTCTGATAAGATCCCTGACGGCATTGTTTTTATGATCTATAGTTAAAACCGGTATGCCGCAGGCATTAGCTTCAAGAGCCACAATTCCAAAGCCTTCCCTTGTTGAAGGGAGAATAAAAATTTTTGACGATTTCATGAGCGCATAAACATCATCATAGTTTTCCAAAAATCCCAAAAATTTAATATTTCTTTCCAGGTTTAACTTTTGGGTTAGAGATTCCAGCCTCTCTTTTTCAGGCCCATCTCCTATAATCAAAGATTTTATATCAGGATTTTTTTCCACTATTAACTTTATTGATTTAATCAATATGTCAACATTTTTATGAGATATCAGCCTGCCGGCAAAAATTATATCTGATTTTTCTTTAGCTGGTGCAATTTTTTCAATAGAATCTAACTCGATTCCATTTGTTACTGTATATATAGGTTTTTTTGAATTTAAATTGTTTTTAAGCAGGCAGGTAGTGTGTTCTGAAACTGAAATTATCTTGTCAGGCATTAATGCAGCAATTTTTTCAATAAAATAACCCAGATATCCTTTTCGGCCTATATATTCAAGCCAATAATTTTTCCCCCATACTTCATGCCAGGTGGCATATAACGGCTTTTTTTTAATGATAGAAATCAACTTACAGACCAGTAATGAAAAATATGGGAAGTTGCAACAATCTATCAAGTCGAAATCTTCCTTTATTAATTTAAAGCAAGCAAAACCAAAATGAATAGCTTCCTGAATTGATCTTTTTCCATTTTTTTCATAAAGGGGTTTGGGGCTACAAATTCCGTGATAATACATAGCCTGTCTTTTAATATCTTTATCACCTTCCCAAAATTTCATTCCATAAAAATGTACCTGATGGTTTTTCTGGCTCAACCCCTTGCCGATTTCGTAATACCTTTTTTCTCCGCCGCCTTTTACATAGGGATAGACTGCATCGTATACAAGTGCAATTTTCATGTTAACATTTTATCATATTTATAAAACACTTGTTTTCTTATATGAATTTTCTTATATGAAAAAATTTAGCAGATTATATCTAAAAAAATTAATGCATTGATTGGATTGCAGAGTATAAGTCTTAATCTGCTTGATATGGGGCCATAATGATTTGCAGTGCAGTTAAAATTTTTATGCCTGTTCTTTACCTAAATAGCCTGGCTGATTAATATATCCTCTGGATCTGGAACCTTCGGTAATTACTTTTAAGAAAATTTCAAGCTTTTTAAAAATCAGATGTGACAGATTACCGATTCCATCCTTAATTGTATTCAATTTTTGTTTCCCTGCCCTGTCTCTATATTGGATAGGCACTTCGGAGCATTTAAATCCTTTTGTAAAAGCTTCGATTTTAATCTCCTGAGAAAAAGGCATACCTGAAGATACAACATTCAATTTATCCCAGATACCACTCTTAAAAAGCCACATTCCGGACTGGGAATCAAGAAAAGGTGTCCTAAAAAGTACTTTCATCATAAAAGTAAGAACATAATTACCAAATATGTGGCTCCTGCTCATTACTTCCGTATTGACTGTTTTGAGTCTGTTTGTATTTATAAAATCTAAATTTTCCATTTCCATTTTTCTTAACAACTGGGGCAAAATTGAAAAAGGATAGGTTAAATCTGCATCTCCGGTAGCGATAATATCTCCTTCAGCATTGGCAAATCCTGCCTTGTATGCATTTCCATATCCCCTGATTGGCTGAACTATAACTTTTGCTCCATGATTATTGGCAACATATTTTGTTTTATCCTTTGAACCGTTATCAATAACCATAACTTCTGTTTCATATCCCATCTTCTTTAATTCATCCTTTGGTATTTCATCCAGTACCCTGCCTATTCCTTTTTCTTCATTCAATGCCGGTATTACAACTGTTATTTTTTTCATTTGTGTAGTTTTTACTGCTCTTCTGTCATAAATTTCCACATTATTTTTTTCTATGGTATTTTCGATGGTTCTTTTAAGAGAAGTCATATTTTTTCACTGCCTTTCTATAAAATATTGTTCTATTAAATTTAATTGCATTTATAAAATTGAATCTTTTCTTTCCGGTATATTTATAAAATAAGCATTAAACCTATTTATACAAAAAAATAACCGACTATATTTAGCCGGTTACGCTATTTGCTCCACTTTCCTAAAGCGTCCACTTTTAAGGAAAGTTTCAAAGCTACTAATTATATATAAATTTTTATTTATACTTTAAATTGTTTTAAAGTATAAATATCATAATATACTTTTATTATAAATGTCAAATATTACTTTTATAAATCTGTTATAAGTTAAATAATTAAATATATTTCTTTTTATAAAATGCCCCATTAAAAAACAAAAAACCGGCTAAATAACTTTTAGTCGGTTACGCTATTTGCTCCACTTTTCTCAAGCGTCCAGTTTTAAGAAAAGTCTCAAAGCTACTAAATAAACATTCAATTGTAATTTAATCGTACTCTTATGATAAAATATTTATTCAAGATTTGTCAAGTATTTTCTTATATTTTCTTATATTAAAAATTATAATTGAACCATTTATCATAAATACTCTTATATTTCCCGTCTGTTATCATCGTATCTAAAATTTTATTTACCTCTGAAACTAAGGGGCTGCCCTTTTTAAAGACTATTGCAAATTCCCTGTCTGAATTGATTTTATCTAAAACCAAATACATATCTTTGTTATCCTTCAACAAGCTTACTGCAAGCGGCAGATTTATCAAAACTGCCTCGATTTCTTTATTTCCCAGAGCATCGAGCATGCTTATTATATCTTCGTATTCCAAAACCTTGTAATTTTTTAGATAATCTCCGCTTATATTCGATTTGCCAAGCTTTAAAGCTCCGATCGTTTTACCTGCAAGATCTTCCTTGATCCTTATTTCAGAACCGCTTAAAGAAACCATCAGATATTCAAGGGTATAATATGGCCTGGAATAATCAACCACATCTGTTCTTTCAGATTCAATTGGCACGGCAGAAATTATAATATCCAGCTTTCCGTCTATTAAATCTTTAAATTTGGGATCCCAGGAACTGGAGGTAATTTCAATTTCCTTTTTCATCCTGGAAGCTATCTCTTTGATAAGATCAATATCAAATCCTGTTATATCTCCATTCTCAATAAATTCGAAGGGAGGGTAAGTAGTGTCACTGCCGACAACAAGAAGATTTTTATTTTCTGAAACAGTTGTATTTCCAAGCCTGCTGCAGCCTGCTAGTCCTGAAAGCCCTGCCAGCAGCAAAAATAACAACAATATGGAAATAGATATAATGATACAATTCGCGAAAGCGCCAACCTTGCCATTGGTTGTGCATTTTTTTTTAAAGCTAACTTTGATGTTAATATCAGAATTTTTTGTATTTTTTATTTTTATTGATTTTTTTTGCAAAATGTCCTTCCTTTAAACGCTTTCAAATTATTTCTTCAATTTCAGGAAAAAGAGTGCTTTTTGCAAAATGGTCTGCAAAAGTAGGAAAAACAGTCAATTCAAGATATTTTGTTTTTTCGGCAATAACTTCAGCGCCCTTTCTGATCTTTTTTGAAAGCAGCATCATTTTTGCACCAACTGCTGCAGCATTGCCGACCTGAATAATTTTTTTAAGTGATACATTCGGAAACATTCCAATATTGACTACATTTTTAGGATCTATGTATGAGCCGAATGCCCCGGCTATTATGATTTTATCCAAATCTTCAAAACTGACGCCTGCGTTTTCAAGCAAAATATCTATCCCTGACCTTATTGCACTCTTGGCAAGCTGTATTTCGACTATGTCGTTCTGATTTATGGAAATTTTAGATTCAGGGTCAAGAATATACTGCACGATTCCTTTTGAATCCTTGTAAACACACTCTGATTCCGCATTGAACCTGCCTCGTCTGTTAATAATTCCCGCTTTTAAAAGCTCTGCTACAGAATCAAGAATACCGGAACCACAGATCCCGACGGGCTTTTTATCATTTATTGTCTGAATTTCGGGAATACAGGTTTTTGGGTTTATAATTACCCGCTCAATAGCTCCGGATGCCGCCCTCATTCCAAATCTTATATGGGCTCCTTCAAAAGCAGGTCCTGATGCAGTTGAAACACTTTCAAGACCTTTATTGCTTTTTAAAACAATTTCAGTATTTGTACCGATATCAATACCCAGATAATTACCTTTCATTTCTGAGATATTTGTTGCAACCAGCATTGCAAGATGGTCCGAACCAACAAAACCTGCAATTGGCGGCGGCAGATAAATGTAACCGCCTGTCGCAATACCTATACCAAGGTCTCTTGCTTTTATATCTATAGGTTTATCGGTTAATGAAACAAATGGTGACACCCCAAGCTGCTTTACGGGAAAGCCTAAAAAAAGATGGTGCATTGCAGTATTGCCAACAAGCACAATCTCAAGTA
>JAMCVO010000551.1 GCA_023475715.1 Actinomycetota bacterium | reverse complement strand
CCCCTGTTCCAATATAACCAAGACCAATCAGCCCTATATTTATGTCAATACTTCCAATTAATGACTTATTCATATAATTTCCTATCCTTTATTATCAAATCTTCATAACTTTGTCTTTCGACCCACAGCCAGCTTTTACCATCTTCCACAGCAACTACGGCGCTTTTTGGCTGACTGTTATAGTTGCTGGACATTGAATAGCAATACGCACCCGTAGAAGATACCAGAAGCAGGTCACCTGCTTTTACTGCAGGCATAACAATATCTTCGATAATTACATCACCACTTTCACAGTGCTTGCCAACAATCGTATATTTTTTCTTATCAGGAATGTCCGGGTCATTTTCACTGAAAATAGTGTCTGCATTAGAAACAATGTCCCCGTTTTCGATCTTGCCAATATAGGAAGCTTTATTGGCTATAAAGGCATCATATCTAGCCTGGTAAAGGATTGGCCTTATGTTATCAGACATCCCGCCATCTATCGAGATAAAGTTTTTAACTCCCGGTATTTCCTTGATATTTCCGATTTCATATAGTGTGGCACCAGCATTGCCGACAATTGATCTTCCAGGCTCAAGATATATTTTTTCTAATTTTACTCCATACTTCTGACTATATTTTTTTACCGACTGGTATACTGTCCTTGATAAATCTGCAATGGCAGCGGGTCTTTCCTGGACCGTATATTTTATTCCAAGTCCGCCGCCAATATTTAACTGTGTAAGATTAATGTCGAACTTTTTATTTAAATTGCTCATAAAATCAAGCATTATATCTATCAATTTTTCATAAACTTCTATATTGAAAATCTGCGAGCCAATGTGAGCATGCAAACCAATCAGCTCAAGATTTTTCTTTTCCAGTGCCCTTTTAACTGCCTGGACTGCTATGCCTTTATGTATTCCAAAACCAAATTTTGAATCAACTCCGCCTGTTTGTATATACTTGTGAGTATGTGCTTTAATTCCAGGAGCTATCCTCAACATTATTTTCTGCATTATCCCTTTTTTGCCGCATAACTCATTAAGCCTATCCAACTCCGTAAAGTTATCAACTATAAAAATGTTTACCTTGTTTTCCAGACCGAATTTCATTTCGCTTTCTGATTTATTATTGCCGTGGAAAAAGATCTTATCACCGGAAAAACCGCTTTTTAAAGCAATATAGAGTTCTCCGCCAGTGGAAACATCTATTGAAAGTCCCTCGCTTATTGCAAGCTGGCACATCGGCAGGGTACAAAAAGCCTTGGATGCATAAATGACCTCGCACTGCAAATCCGGAAATTTAAAGAAATTCACGTAATCCCTGCATTGCTTTTTAATGGTAGCAATATCCATAATATAAAGCGGAGTTCCAAAACGGGCTTTCAATTCAGTCACATCAACCCCGCCTATAACTATTTTTCCTTCATTGTTAATTTTGCTGGTAACCGGCAGCAGCATGGCTAATTTCTCCTATCTCCTTTCACATTTTATCAGGTGCACTTACACCTAAAATTTTCAAAGCGTTTTCAAGCACTGTTTTAACAAGTAAAACAAGCCTTAACCTGTCAATATCCAGATTATTTTCAACACCCAAATTACTTTCATCAATAATTCTATAATGATTGTAAAAATAATGAAACTGGCTTGCAAGCCTGTAAAGATACTGGGTAACAAAATGGGGCGCATCGTTTCTGCAGGCATCTAAAATAACATCCGGATAAAAAATAAGGGTTTTGACAAGTTCAATTTCTTCCTTGTTCTTGAAAACAATTCCATTTATAGTATCTCCAGAGATTTCCAAATATGATTTAATTTCTGTATTAATAGATTTCCCGCTTTTTACTTTTTCGATAATACTCGAAATCCTCGCATGTGCGTATTGAACGTAATATACCGGATTCTGACTTGACTTTTGTTTTGCAAGATCTATATCAAAATCCATAGGTGTATCAAAAGAATTCATGCTGAAAAAATATCTTACCGCATCCCTGCCTACTTCTTTAATCAAATCATCAAGGTTGTAAAACTTTCCCTTCCGTTTTGACATCCTGACTGCCTCACCTTTTTTAACAAGTCTTACAAGCTGCCCTATTATAACGCTGATGTTATTATCATCAAACCCTACTGCTTTCCCTATGGCATGCAGCCTTTTTATGTATCCATGATGGTCTGCACCAAGAATGTATATCAACTGCGAAAAACCTCTCCTGACCTTATTGAGTAAATATAATATATCCGAAGCAAAATAAGTCGGTTCTCCGTCGCTCCTTATTACGACCCTATCCTTATCATCGCCAAATTGAGATGCTTTAAACCAGAGGGCGCCGTCTTTTTCATAAACAATTTCTTTTTGTTTTAAATCTGACATTGTTCTGTCAAAGTTGGAATTTTCATAAAGGGTGCTCTCACGGAACCATTCATCAAACTCGACACCCATGGAATTTATAGTATTCTTTATTCGGGAAATCATGATGTTTATGCCTTCCCTGCCAATCAATGTAATATCAACCCTGGGCTGACTTTCTGATGGATTGTCTGATTTGATCAGGAATTTCTCACCTTTGGCAGCAAATATTTCATCTGCCAATGTTTTGACCAGTTCCTCCGGATAACCATCTTCAGGATAAGGCACTTCCCTGCCAATTTTTCTTAAGTAAAGGCAGCCCAGGCAGCTCGCAAAGTTCCTGATCTGCGCTCCGAAATCATTAACATAATATTCCCTGCAAACGTCATATCCATTTGCATCATAAATGTTTGAAAGGCTGTCGCCAAGAGAACCCCACCTGCCATGACCTATGTGAAGATTTCCGGTTGGGTTTGCGCTTACGAATTCGATTTGTATTTTAATGCCTTTGCCACTTTCGTTTCTGCCGTAACCAGAACCACCGGAAGGAATTTCGCCAAGCTTATTTCTAATAAAACTCTCGCTGAAAGCAAGGTTTATAAATCCAGGAGCTGCAACAGATATTTCTGCAAATATTTCCCATTTTGAAAGCATATCATCCACAAGCATCTTTGCGATTTCCATAGGTTTTTGTCTAAAGGTTGGTGCAAGAACCATGGCTGCATTGGTTGTAAGATCCCCAAAATCTTTGTTTTTAGGCTCTCCCAGCATTATATTCTGCAGATTTATCTCATCAGCGCCATATTTATTTTTATTTTCAGATAAAAAAACAGAAATATCATCCAGAAGTTTCTGCCTCAGGGTGTTTATAATCAAAATCGCTCCCTAATAATTAATATGAAAAATTAATAATTATATACAAAAAAATTTATATGCAAAAAAATTGACGTGCAAAAATTATATCTTGCCTGACTGGAGCCGATGACCGGACTTGAACCGATAACCTGCTCATTACGAATGAGCTGCTCTACCAGTTGAGCTACATCGGCTTTTGGAATCACTCCTCTGCTGCTACTTCCGCTTCCTCATCAGTGACTTCAATTTCTTCAAGCAGTGCTGAAATTTTATTTTCATTTGTAAATTCCACAATTACGGATTTTTTCAAAGGATCATGACCGGCAATAACACCGACCCCTAATCTTGTCTTTACTTTTACTCCTCTTTCCGGAGCCATTTCAAGAAATTCTTTGTAGCTCTCATATTCATATTTAAGACAGCACATCAACCTCCCGCATATACCCGATATTTTTAGCGGATTTAACGGAAGATTTTGATCTTTTGCCATTTTTATGGAAATTGATTCAAAATCAGTCAAAAAACTCTTACAGCAAAGATTTATGCCGCAGGGCCCCAGCCCACCAACAATCTTTGCTTCATCCCTAACACCTATCTGGCGGAGTTCGATTCTTATTTTAAAATAGGAAGCGAGCTCTTTAACCATTTCCCTGAAATCAACCCTTTTTTCTGCAGTAAAATAAAAATAAATATGGCGCTGATGAGATAAATCTGCAGAATATAATGCTGGGAGAGCCTAA
>JAMCVO010000072.1 GCA_023475715.1 Actinomycetota bacterium | reverse complement strand
ATGGTTTTCTGGGTCAGGCTGATTTTCTTGTTGAAAAAATTATTGAGGAAGTAAAAACTTATGATAAAGATTTTGATCCTAAAGTTATTGCCACGGGCGGCCTAGCTTCAATTGTCGCCCCTAAAAGTAAATTTATTAAGGTACATGATCCTGATCTTACATTAAAAGGCTTAAAGATATTAATTGATAAAAACAGCAGCGGCAAATAATGCAATATAATTCAATTAAAATATTATCTTGTCCGGATATTCTGTCCGGAACTTCTATACAATAATTTGGAAGGCTAAAGGTTATTGCAAGGTTTATTACAGGATTTAATAGAGGAATTAAAAATACTGGCTTGCGATTATAGTATAGCATATTCCACTTCATTAAAATCTTTAAACTCTTTAGATAATTCGGACGTATTACCGTCCTATATGCTCCCCGGTTATTCATTTAAAATAGGCAATGTGCCGATTAAAAATCCTGTAATTGCGGCGCCTCTTGCCGGAATCAGTGACAATACATACAGGATATTTGCCCATTATTTTGGCTCGGCATTGACCTATAGCGAAATGATATCAAGTTATGGAATTCACTTCAATCATACTACAAGCAAGGAACTTGCACATGTCACTGATTTTGAAAGGCCCGTTGCACTGCAAATATTTGGCGCTGAACCTGACATCTTGCTTGACGCTGCACAAAAGATAGAAAATATTGCAGATATTGTTGATATAAATATGGGATGTCCGGTACCAAAGGTACTAAAATCAAAAAGCGGAGGATTTTTACTTCAGGATGAGGATAAGGTTGAAAGGATAATTACAAAAATTGCAGGCGGGATCAAAAAACCTCTTACCGTAAAGCTGCGCACTGGATGGGACAAAAACAATATAAGTGTTTTTAATATAGCAAGAATAGCCCAGTCAAGCGGAGCTGCTGCAATAAGCATTCATGGACGTACGGTCAAACAAGGTTTTGGCGGTGAAGTTAATTATGATGTCATAAAAAAAGTCAAAGAACTAGTTGGCATCCCGGTGATAGCAAGCGGAGATATTGAATCACCGGCAAAAGCAAGGCAGGCACTTGATTATACAGGTTGTGACGCAGTGATGATTGGCAGAGCTTCGAAGGGGGCTGCATGGATTTTCTTTAATATTTTGATGTCTTTTAAGAATGAATTGAATGCTAATGATTTTGTACCGGATATTGACTTTAAGAAAAAATTTGCCGAACTTTACCTGAAATTCCTTATATGTTTTACTAGTGAAGAAAAAGCAGTAAAAGAATTCAGAAAATATTTGAGCTGGATTTTTAAAGGCACGAAAGGCATAAACAGGTTTAAACACAAGTTCTTTTCAGTTAAGAGCCTTGAAGATGTATCAAATATCATGAGCAGCTTATAAAATGTTTCAGATATTTTAATAGCTTAAAAATGTTTTTTATAAAGCATGTTATGATAAAATACAAGCTACGGGATGTAGCGCAGCTTGGCTAGCGCGCAGCGTTCGGGACGCTGAGGTCGTGGGTTCAAATCCCGCCATCCCGACCAGATTAAAACTAATTTAAATATCAACAAATATTAACTAAGAATAATTGATTGAACTGCGGTTTTGCTTAAAATCGGTTAAATAATTGTTATGACGTTTCAAAATGTAAAAAGATAATAAAAAATTATTCTATTTAAATGAGGTTTCTACATCTTTTGTTTGTCTCTTCGGTAAGATAATTCTCACGGCACGTTCATAAAAGAAATAATCCAAGGCCCAATTTATAAGTACAAGCAGACGGTTGCGAAATCCTATTATTTTAAGTATATGTACCATCAACCATAATACCCACGCAGGAAAGCCAGTAAATGATCTGTTTTTTACACGGGCAATTGCAGTATTCCGACCAATGATTACCATAATACCATGATCCTTGTAATGAAAAGACTCTGGGCTTTTCCCCTGTATCTGCAATTTAATGTTATGTGCGGCCATCATTGCCTCCTGTATTGCAACGGGTGCTGTCATCTGTAAGGATTTACCGTCTTCTTCAAAATATGCCAGATCACCTATTACATAGGTTTCAGGATGATTCAATACTTGAAGAGTTGGCAACACTTTTACCCGCCCATTTCGAGTCAATTCCAAACCCGAGTTTTGCACTAATGAGGCTCCGCGAACCCCGGCTGCCCAGATTACTGTCTGTGTCGGTATAACTTGTCCGTTCTTCAGATGTATTGTATCTTTTGTTATTTGCGTGACAGGAGAGTTCACGTGTATTTCTACTCCCATCTGGCGCACCCGCAAATTCGAGTATTTGCGGCAATCTTCAGGAAAACCTGGCAGAAGATTGTCTGACGCTTCTATTAGAACAATACTAACTTCCTTGAAATTCAGGCCAGTAAAATCCTTCGTAAAAGATCCATGGACTAGCTCGGTCATAGCACCGACAATTTCTACGCCTGTGGAGCCGCCCCCAACGATAGTGAAAGTCAATAATTTGCGTCTTTGCCCCGAATCCTCTTCCTGTGTTGCTCTTTCAAAACAATAAAGAATGTGATTTCTCAATGCGACAGCGTCTTCGAGGGTTTTCAATGGAAATGCATATTCGGATGCGCCTGGTATTTCAAAGAAGCTTATCTCACTTCCGGTTGCAAGGATAAGATAATCGTATGTGATGAATCGGTTGTTGGTTCTTATCCGACGCATCGGAATGTCAACCATTTCGACTTCTGCCATTTCCATATGAACATTGGGCAGCTTTCGCAGAATATTTCGCACCGGGTGGGCGATATCTTCAGGTCCCAACTCAGCCGCAGCCACCTGGTAAAGAAGGGGCAGAAACGTATGGTAATTATTGCGTTCAAGAATGAGAATCTCCACTTTTTCTCTTGCAAGAGCACGTGCTGCCCACAACCCGCCGAATCCGGCACCCACTATTACCACCTTTGGAAGATTGCTAATATGTTTTACAAAATCTTTCTTTTTCAAGTTCAGTCTTGCTAATTTATCCAGAATTCTCCACCCGATCTGAGTCTCGTCCCTCCGTAAAGAGCACTTTTCTCAACCATTATGACTTCTGAACCAAACTGCGTAGCGGTTATTGCCGAGCTGTAAGCCGCAGCTCCGCTTCCAACCACTACGATATCTGTCTCATAATCCCAATTATACCCATCCATAAATAACCCTCCACTGTTAATTTTTATTTTTAATTGACCTGGGATTTATTACTGCCTCTTATGCAATAATAAATTTTACTAAATCCCAGCTCCTGCTGAACCGGACACCCAGGGCAAATACAGCCCATCTCATGTGTAATGCATTTGCTTTTGCCTGATTCATACAGACAAAATGCTAGTTTCTCACCACAATTAAAATAGGTAGGGCAGGAACCACATGTACATATTTTCGAAGCTTGCTCTTGATTCATAACGACTCCTTTCAGAAGGATAACTTATTTTATAAGGATTAAATTCAATGTTATTGCTATCAGGGCAGAGATAAACCCAAACTTTTCAAAAAAGCTGTTACCCCATGTTCGCGAGAGTGGGAGAATTTCATCTATTACAATATAAAACATTATTCCTGATACCAATGACAGCAAAATAGCCAAAATATTGGCATTTAATACTGGAAAAAGTAGAGTTCCTGCAATTATGGCGCCTAAAAGAGGAGTGAGGCTTATAAGGAAGGACCACATAAATACTTTTGTTTTGTTTCCTACAGCTTTATAAATTGGCATTGATATGGCTATTCCTTCAGGTATGTGATGCAGGGAAATGGCCACTCCAATTATTATACCCATCTTAACGTCAATAATTGAACTAAAAAAAACCGCAAGTCCCTCGGGAAAATTATGAAGCAGCACCCCCAATGCAATGTATGAGCCAGTCTTGAGTATTGCTCTGTCAGTATTGGTTTCATTTTCATTTTTTGATTCAAAGAATCTATCAA
>JAMCVO010000779.1 GCA_023475715.1 Actinomycetota bacterium | reverse complement strand
CCGAAAGCACCACCGTAGTCTGCTATGTCTTCTCCAAAAAGAATTACCCTGCCATCTCTGGTCATCTCTTCAATTATTGCTTCTCTTATTGCAAGACGAGTATTTGTCTGAGCCCTGTCATCTCTCTTATAGAAAGGGATGGATTTTAAGGTTTTGGGACTTGAAAAACTTTTTGGGATTTCAGTGAGTTTTTTTTCCGAAAAAACAAAACTTAATAGACTATCTTTGGCTGGAGGCAAAGACCCGGCAGCCAGTTTTGCCATTTGGGCATTACGATTATAGATTCCTTCTTTTAATTTATCTATATCTCCCTTGGTAATTTTTCCGCCCTGCTCTTCTGGAAAATCAGTTTTAATTAGCTTATCACTAAATATTTTAATCGGATCTTTTTCCTGCCATAACTCCAGTTCAGAACGATCCCTATATGAGAGAGGATCGCTTAAACTATGACCTTTGTATCTGTAGGTTATAAATTCAAGTAGTACCGGACCTTCACCTTTTTTAATAGTACAAGCTGCACGACTTGTTGCATCCAATACAGCTGCTACATTCATTCCATCAACAACTTCTGCATGCATTGAATCAAGATTATAGCCAGCACCTCTTCTGGCAAGGTAATCCAGTCCTGTTATTTCACCGATTTCTTGTCCAGACATAGCATAACCATTATTTACTATTCCAAAAATTATTGGAACACCGAATTTAGTTTCCATAAGCCCATTTTTAAACTGCGCCATAGCAGCTATGTTCATTGATTCATGAGCTATTCCATTACTATAGGCGCCGTCACCTGCAAGACATAAGACTAGCTTTTCATTTTGCTTATATCTGCAGGATATGGCTGCACCTGTTGCAATGGCCATATGTCCTCCCACTATGGCATTAGCACCAAGATGACCTAGCCCAAAATCTGCTATATGCATTCCGCCACCTGAGAGCTGCCTGAAAACTGCAAGTATAACAAATATAACCAAAAGTCCCCCTGCAAAAAATTGTACCCCCTTTAGGTACTGGTTAAAGTTAGTAAGATACTTGGAAGGCTCTGTAGGCTGGATTACAACAAGGGAGATGGATTTGAATACAAAATTAAGAAAGCTTTCAATAATGGCCGCAATTGTGTCCCATATTGTAGAAGATATGATTTCTTTTATCCAATCAAGCATTTGCATTTTAAAAGTGATCTTTCTTAATTAAAGTAATTAAACAGAAGACATTTTATTTATAATATAAGTTGCAAACCAGGCCAGGACAAAAATTCCCCCGCCCATGATAATTGTTCTCTTTATATTGCGTATTGCATCTTGCTTTTCTGCTGAATCCCCACTCTGGTAGTGAAAACCCTGTATTACAATAACTACAAGGGTAACAATACCAATTAAAGTATACAGCCAGACCTTAACTTCATTTAAAATCCCGGCAATAGTATCTATATACGGCATATGTATCCTTTTTATAAATTATAAGATCTAATAAAATCCCCAATTTGGTTGGTTACAGAATCGAACATTTTCTTTAGTTCTTTCCTGTCTTCTTCAGTCATATCTATATCAAGCGAAAAGTTAGTTCTTACATTTTTCATCTTTGATAGCAGACTTTTACATTCTTTGATGATTTCCCAGTAAGGATTTTGTCCTTTCTCACCTTTAAAGCTTTCTACCCCAAGGTCTAGCTTATAGCTGCCAAATCTACTTTTAACTTCTTTTGCAAGTTTTAAAGTTTGGTCTCCTGAAAGTTTTTCTTCTTTTATAATTTTAGAAACTTTAAATATTTCATCTGTACTGTCTTTTAATTTCCTTAAGGCTCTGCCGTGTTTCTCTGTTAGTTTCTTGCTGCGGATATCCTCTTTTATTTCATCCGGAAGATCTAGAAGTCCAACAAGATCCAATATTCTTTGTTTTGACAAACCAAGCTTCTTGCCTATCTCTGTCCATGGTAAACCCAGGTTTACCTTCAAAGCTTTAATACCCTCTGCCCGATCAATACTATTCAGGTCCTCTCTCTGCAGATTTTCAATAAGTGAAATCAGCATTACATCATTTTTAGATACCTTTCTTATAAGTGCCGGAATTGTCTTTAGTCCTGCCTGCTGTGCTGCCAAGAATCTTCTCTCTCCTGCTATTATCACGTATTTTTTACCCATAGGACGGACTGTAATAGGATTTATAATTCCCTGCTCCCTTATAGAAATAGCTAGCTCATTTATAGTTTCGCTCCTGAAGGTTTTTCTTGGCTGATTTTTGTCTCTTACAATACGTGATAAGGAAATATTTACAAGTCCACTTGAAGTACTACTATCAAATAAATCATCAGATAATTCTTTTTTCTTTTCATTAAAAAATTGAGAAACACTGTCTTTCACGCTATTATTTTTTTTAGCCACCAGTTATAACCTCCTGGGCAAGACTGCGATAAGCTTCTGCAGCATCTGAACTTCCAGCATATTCCAGTATTGAATAGCCATCCACTGAAGATTCTTTAAACTTAACTGTTTCCCTTATGACAGTAGTAAAAACCATACCTTTGAAATATTTCTTCAGGCTGCCAAGGACTTCCCTTGCATGAACAGTCCTTAAGTTATGCATTGTAGGAAGTATGCCTTTTACTGTCAGTTTCTTGTTTAACTTTCTTTTAACCTTTTTTACAGTCTGGTTTATGAGTATCTCTGCTCCCCTTAAAGCCAGGTAGTCAGTCTCAACCGGAACAATAACTTCGTCTGAAGCTACCAGCGCATTAATCGTTAAAATTCCAAGACTTGGTGGACAGTCAATTAGAATATAGTCATAAATGTTTTTAAGAGGACCCAGGATATGTTTTAATATCCTTTCTCTATCCAGCATATTCATAAGTTCAATTTCTGCTTTTGAAAGATCGATGTTTGAAGGAATTAAATCTACATTTTTAATTTTTGTTTTAAGTATAATTTCATTTATGTTTATTTCTTCATCATTACTTTCTCTATTTATTGCCTCATATAAAGATTTATCTAAATTTTTCATATCAACCCCACAGGTAATAGTAAGTGATGCCTGGGGATCACAATCCACCAGTAAGACTTTCTTTTCCTTTTCAGCTATGGCAGCTCCCAAATTTAGTGTAGTTGTAGTTTTTCCTACTCCACCTTTTTGGTTTGCTATTGAAATTATTTTTCCCATCACTTACAGGTTGCCACTCCTTTGAAATTTAAAATTATAACTGCCTGCTTTGCCTAATATATATTATTTAAAAGACATATTAATACTATCATAATGTTGACTAAACAACAATAAATCTTAAACTATTCTCTTTGTAAGAACAACAATTATTATAAGCTTGGTAAGATTTAATTAATTTAAGTATTAAATACAGATCTGAAAAAATCTGTTGGTATACTTGTGGTGAGAAATCACAAAAATTGAACTAAAAAATGTGGTAAAGACACTTTTTGGAAAAGTTAGGTGATTTTAACAGAATCAAAGAAGAAGTCTGAGGCTACATTCCTACTAAGCCACTTTGAAATTTTCTATAACTTTAATTGATTGTACGGAATCGAATAATAATTTTTCAATATTTAAAATGTTTATTGTATTTAATAAATAGTCCTTTTTCTTCGAGTTTTAAAAGCAATTTATCGACGCATCTACTTTGTTGTTCATTTAGTTCTACGCCAACTTCAAATCTAGAAGTGAGGCCTTGCTTGGTGAAATTTGCGGATCCTAAATATCCTCGTTTCGAATCCACTATCAGGAGTTTAGCATGAGGTAGGTAATCTTCTTCTACTAATTCACTTGTGCAAAAATAAATATTAAGCTTATTAGCCAAAATAGTAGGTACTAAATCATTTATTTGATTGATAATCATTAATTGATCTTTACTAGGAGCTGTTAAGTAGATAGATATTGAAGGTAGCTTTTTACAAACTTTTAAAGGTGCCAAAATTGAACTTAACCCAACTTTGTTTATTCT
>JAMCVO010000151.1 GCA_023475715.1 Actinomycetota bacterium | reverse complement strand
AAATGCTTCTATTAAAATTTAATTATTTGATTTTATTTAAAAAATAATTAAAATAAAAAAATGAGAAATCTTATAATACTTAATCCTTCGTCTCTTAAGGGTAAAGTCCTTAAGGTCAAAAGTGATGTGGAGTCCGCATTTAAAAAAAATGGCCTTGATTATGAAATCCATATCAGCAAAAGCTCTAAAGATATAATTTCAACTGTAAAAGCTAATCTGAATATTTTTTCAAACTTCATTTCGCTTGGTGGAGACGGTACTTTACATCATATGGCAAATGCACTGGCAGGCACTGAAAAAAATCTTGGATGTATTCCCATGGGTTCAGGGAACGATATAGCCAAAAATTTAAACCTGCCCTTCGATCTTGACAGCTGCTGCCTTGCCATCAAAAATTGCAGAGTAAAAAGAATTGATCTTGGTTTGATAAATAACAGCTATTATTATCTTGGTGTTTCAGGTGCAGGATTCGACTCAGTTGTAACCGATCTTGCAAATAATACAAAATTTCCAATTAAGGGTCCTGCAAAATATAAATATGCCGTTTACAGAACTCTGCTGACTTATAGATCAAAAAAATTCTTTATAAAATTCAACGATAATGAAAGAACAATTGATGCAATGTTTCTGGTAGCCGCCAATATGCCGATGTATGGCGGTGGCATGAAAATAGCTCCCGAAGCAGATCCAACGGATGGCATTCTGGATATTTGTATAATAAAGAGGATGAATAAAGTTCATTTTATCAAAGCTTTTCCTACAGTATTTCAGGGACGGCACCTCAGCGACCCGTTTGTCGAATATTTCAAGGTAAGCAGCATTGAAATAGACAGTGAGTATAATTTCAGCGTATTTGCAGATGGTGAATATATATGTAAATTACCGGCCAGATACGAAGTGATCCCAAAAGCACTGAATTTTATAGCAGCGCCTTAATATCTAACCCAGTCACCATTTTTCATTATGAAAATGGTTGAAGGCGGATCAACTCTATCTCCATTTGAATTAAACTTTATATTACCTACAATTCCATCATAAGAAGTTTTTTTCAATTCTTCCATAAAATCCTCAGGCAATATTGAATTTGATCTCTTCATTGCATCAATTACAAGGTGTAAGGAATCATAGCTATAAGGCGCATATGGCCCCGGACCTTCCTTACTTATGCTTTTATCCTTCATCTTTGATACAAAATCCTGATATTTTCTCCAGAAATCAACTGCCTTTTTATCTTCGGAATATTTCGCAAGCGACGGAGGCTCAGGAATTACTGCAATAAGGCCTTCAAGCAGCTCTTTGTTTGTCAGGAGGCTTATACCTTCATCCATACCCATTTGTTCCGTAACAAACTGAGAATTCAAACCAATTTTTCTGACTTCCGTTATTAAATCTGCAAGCTCATCATACTTCGCAGCAAAAAAAATATAATCCGGTTCATCAATAAGCAAATTTTCAGCTAAAACCTTATATTCATTTAAATCATGTTTAACGGTATATGGCTGTTTTAGGTATGAAATTTTTTTATCATTAAAGATTTCAATCATTGAATCCACGAGATTTATTGAATAATCTTCCCCGTTACTTATAAATATCAATTTTTTTGGTTTCAATTCATCGTTCAAGAAATTTACGATATTTTCAACTCTTTGTTTGCTATTCATGATAACTCTGAAAAAGTTACTGTATCCAACTGCAATGTCCAGGCCCTGTGCCGATGGTGTAATTATAGGTATATTAAATTCAGCAAAAACCGGAATTGAGGCTTTAGTGGTCCCATTGAATGTTGAGCCAATTACCGCAGAAATATTTTCATCAACCAGTTCCTGAGCAATAAGAAAAGCTTTTTCGGCACTGCCCTCATCATCTTTTGAGACTAAATCAAGCCTGTAATCAAATCCTCCTATTTTGACCGGAGACAGTTCGGAAACTGCAAGCTTTAAACTTACAAGCTGATCCTCACCAAAGAATTTATCTTCCCCGGAAAGAACAGCCTGGCTGCCGATTTTTATCACTTTCTCCCGATTCTCACAAGCCGTAAGATTAAATATCAATATCGATAGTAATATTAAAACCGCAGAAAATAAAATATATTTACATAAAATAAAAAACTTTGATCTGTTTAAATTCATAAAAAATCTCCTGGTTTACGGTAAATTGCATAATTATGTCAACTGCCACGTAAAAGAGATTATACCAAAAAAAGCTAAATTAATAATTATTTTTAACATAAAAGTATGTTAAAATTTTAAAATGAGGCCGATCGTTTAATTTTATATTCGGAGATGTGAGAATTATGAATAGAGTTGCAATCGTAACTGACAGCACCGCCGATTTACCTGCGGAATATTATGAGAAATATAACATCACGGTTGTACCGCTTTCAGTAGTTTTTGAAGATAAAGCTTACGTTGATGATAACAAAGATATAAGTATTGAGACATTTTACTCCAAATTAAAAACATGTAAAAAACTGCCTACGACTACCCAGCCTTCTCCGGCAGACTTTATAAAAGCTTATGATAAATTATTGAAAACATACGAGAGCATAGTATCTATCCACATTTCAAAAAAAATGTCAGGAACGTCGGACTCTGCTGAAATTGCCCGCAAAGATATGGGTTCGGATAAAGATATAGTAATAATCGACTCCGAACTTACCACAATTGCTCTGGGACTTATTGTTTTAAAAGCCTCACAGCTTGCTGCTGAAAACAAACCAAAAGAAGAGATATTGAAAGCAATATTTGAAATCAAAACAAAAATACACACAATGTTTATTCCCCATACACTGGAATATCTTAAAAAAGGAGGCAGGATAGGCAGGGCAAAGGGATTGATTGCTTCATTGCTCGAGATAAAGCCTATATTAACTTTGCATTCAGGGGAAGTATCACAATATAAAACCACGAGAAGATGGAACCAGGCAAAAAATGAGATTGTAGACTCAATTAAAGATTTGGTAAAGCAGGAGAATAGGCTTATAATATCAATTGCAGATGCCGATTTAAAAAAAGATTGTGATGAAATGATAAAAAGGTTAAAGGACATATTTACCCCAAAAGAACTTATACGGTCAAAAGTAGGTTGTATTGTTGGTACTCATCTTGGCCCGGCAATTGCAGTTGCATTTTATGAAGATAATGGCTAGCGGCGGCAATATAAAAACAGTGAAACAGAAGCATAATTTAAGAAAGTTGATCCAGGATAAGAGAAATGCCCTACCTGCAGAAGAAAGAACTAGTAATAGCAGAAAAGCAGCAGAAAAATTCTTTTTAACCAAAGATTACACGGAAGCAACAAATATCCTTCTTTATTTTCCTTTCAGAAGTGAGATTGATACAACAATAATAATAAAAAAAGCCTTCGAGGATCATAAAAAAATTATATTACCCCGCGTTTGGCATAAAAATCTGGATCTTTATTTTATCGAAGATTATGGGCATCAGCTAAAAAAAGGCAGCTACGGTATCATGGAACCTATACCGGAGCTATGCAAACCTGCAAAGATCTCTGATATAGATCTGGTGATAGTGCCGGGTGTTTGTTTTGATAAAAATTTTAACAGACTTGGTTATGGGGGAGGATTTTATGATAAGCTGCTTTCACAGCTAAATAAAAATGTAAAAAAAATAGCTTTATGTTTCGAAATGCAGATGCTGTCTGAAATTCCAGCATCGGATCATGACATAAAAGTAGATGAAATAATAACAGAATCAAATATATATGATGCAAAGACAAAAATAGCTATTCTCATGCCTGCTTATAACGAAGGAAAATATATCAAAGATGTAATATCAGAATGTTTTCAGTGCGGGCTTGATTTAATAATCATAGATGATGGCTCCACTGATAATACTGTTGAAATTATTGAAAAATTTTCAAAGCCTGCTAAACCCAGAACAATATTGATCAAGCATCAGATAAATAAGGGAAATGGCGAAGCAT
>JAMCVO010000376.1 GCA_023475715.1 Actinomycetota bacterium | reverse complement strand
GCTGCACAGCACTCGCAAAGTCTGGAAGCATGGTTTTATCATATTCCGGGGCTTAAAGTTGTAATGCCTGCAACACCATATGATGTAAAGGGACTTTTGAAAACAGCAATAAGAGATAATGACCCGATTGTTTTTATTGAGCATAAGATGATTTACTTAAATAAAGGTCCTGTTCCTGAAGAAGAATATACCATTCCTTTTGGTGTTGCCGACATTAAAAGAGAAGGCAAGGATGTAACCATATTTGCTTACTCAAATATGTTATTTAAGGCTCTTGAAGCAGCCGAGGATCTGGCAAAAGATGGTATAAGCTGTGAAGTATTTGATCCGAGGACACTTGTTCCCCTGGACATAGATGCTCTTATAAATTCAGTTAAAAAGACAAACAAGCTGGTTGTTGTTTCGGAAGCAGTAGAAAGAGGGAGCATAGTATCTGATATTATTGCAATAGTTAATGAGAGGGCATTTGATTATCTGGATGCTCCGGTAAAAAGAGTGTGCGGTTTAAATGCCGCAATTCCTTATAACTCAAAGCTTGAGCAAGCCTGTATTCCTCACAAGGAATCTATAGTTAAAGCTGTTAAGGAAATTCTTTGATATTATTAAAAGCAATTAAATAAAATAAGAAAGACAGGGAGCAAAATGCAAAATTATAAACAATCGGCTATTGAAAGACTCTCAAATACTTCAGAAGGAATGGAAGTATGGTGGGATTCATCTCCTTTGATATTTAAGTCATGGGCTAAGAAAGTGCTTGAAAAAACTGAACCTGCCTACAGGGAAACTATGGAAAAGCAGCTCAATAAGCTTTTTAATTTTGACAGACCGGATGAGATAGTTTTTGACGGAGTTACAACAAACCCCAGACTTACAAGCAAAGTCCTTGAACTTATACCAGATGATGTAAATCCTATAGTAGATAAGATGATAAAAGAAAATCCAGCCAAAACTGATTATGAAATAGCATGGGAAGTATATAAGGCAATAACAACAGAAGGAACAAAGCTCTATTTGCCCCTATTTGAAAAATCAAAATATAAAAAAGGATACGTTTCTGCGCAGGTAGATCCCAACCAGATAACCAACATCAGGGAAATGCTTCGTCAGGGTCTTGAACTTAAGAAACTTGGCGATAACATTATGATAAAGTGCCCTGGATCAAAAGAAGGCATCTATGTAATACAGATACTTACGTCCGTTGGAATTCCCACAAACTCAACACTTGTATTTAACGTCCCTGAAGCAATCGCAGTTGCCGAAGCTGTTAAAAAAGGTCATGAGCTTGGAAAAAGCAAAGGCGTAGACTACAGCAAGTGGCGTTCAGTAATAACCATCATGCTTGCCCGCTTTGAAGACATGCCTGAATTTAAGGAAAGCGCAAAATCGGTTGGAATTGAATTTACTGATGAGCTAAAGAGATGGGCAGGAATTGCAGTTGCAAAGAAAGCCTTAAGCATACTTAATGATCCCAAAAATAATTACATATCAAAGCTTCTACTATGCTCAACAAGAATAGGTCCTGCTCCTGATGTCGTTTACCATATAGAAAAAATAGCTGGTGCAAACATGGTATTTACAATCAACCCGGAAATGATAGATGACTTCAGCAGGCTGTATCGGGAAAAAGATGTAACATGTTTATGGCAGGAGCCGGTGCCAAAGAATATATTGGACAAGCTGCTCAAGATACCGTATTTCCAGGCAGGATATGATGTAAACGGCATAAAAGACGATGATTTTATTAATCAGCCTTCTTTTGTATATACAGCCAATGAATTCAGGGGCTCTATGAAATTCATTGAAAGTTATGTTACACAAAGAAAACAAGCTGTAAAATAGATTTATAAAACAGATTTTAAAATAAAATTATAGCAGTAATTTTTTGATAAACCGTTTTTATTTTAAGAAATTACTGCTATAATTTTTCAGTAGTCAAAAAACGTTTTTTTGAGGTTTATACACTAAATTTTAATACTTTTTAAATATTATTTTATTTTCCATTTAATTGCAAATGGTACACTCAAAAAAGAAAAAACAAATAAATGTTTCGATAAAAGATATTGCGCATGAAGCAGGTGTCGCAATTTCTACCGTATCAAATGTAATAAATAAAACCAGATTCGTAACTTCGCAGACAAAAGATAAGGTCTTAGTTGCTGTTGAAAAATTGAATTACAGACCTAATATAATTGCAAGAGGTTTAAGAACTCATAGCACACGTACAGTAGCAGTGATAGTTCCTGACATAAGTTCATCATTTTTTTCTCAAGTGATTAACGGTATAGAAGAAATTGCCCGAAGAAGAAATTATACATTAATATTGGGCTGCACTTCTTTTGACTCAAGAGAAGAAGCAAGAATTACAAATGTTCTTCTTGATTCATTTATTGACGGGTTTATCTTTTTTTCAGGGTTTGATAATTATGAATTCATAAAAAAAGTTTATGACAGAGGTATACCAGTAGTTGCGCTTGACAAGGATTTCGGGGAAAGTGATATTCCAACTATCGTTATAGATAATTCTGCGGCAGCAGAAGCTTGCGTAGATCATCTGTACAAATTTGGTCATAAAAAAATAGGCTACATCTCCTTTACTTCCGACAAACAGACTACCGTAAAAAAACGATACGAAGGATATCTGAACGGACTTAAAAAAAATAATTTGAATTTTGATTCCGATCTTGTTCTGGTGAATTCCGAAATGAGACTTCATGAAACTACTTCAACTTATGAGGCAGTGAGAAATTTTTTAAAAAAGGGCAAGATTCCTACAGCTTTTATGACAATTGCAGATGTTTTTGCATTTGGATTGCTCAGGGCATTAAAAGAAGAGGGATTCAAAGTTCCGGAAGACGTTTCAGTGATGGGCTTTGATAATATATTATTCAGCCAATTCACAGAACCTTTACTGACTACAATGAAACAGCCAAAAAGATTAATGGGCAATCTTGCAATGAATTTACTGCTAGATATTATTGAAGGAAAAGAGATAAAAGATAAAAAAATAATAATGCCTACTACTATTATTGAACGTGAATCCGTCGCTGCTGCTAAAAAGTGACGACCGGGAAGCTGTAATATTATCGGTAAAGGAGGAAAATAATTGTCAGAAAATGTATTAGAGGGTTTAAGAAAAGTTGTTATTGAGTTTGATATTGACAATGCTGAAGAGGCTGCAAAAAGAGCAATTTTAGCAGGAATAGATCCGATAGAAGCAGCTAAGACTTTAACTGATGCAATAAGGGATGTCGGAGAAGCATTTGCAAGGGGAGATTTATTCCTCCCTGATCTTGTGTGTGCGGCAGAGGTGTTAAAAAAAGCAATTCCAATTATTACTGAAGAGATTAACAAACAGGGCAAGTCCTCAAAATCAATAGGAAAAGTAGTAATCGGTACTGTTTTTGGAGATATTCATTCAATAGGAAAAGGAATGGTTGCAACACTTTTATATGCAGCGGGGTTTGAAGTAATTGATTTGGGAATAAATGTAAAAGCAGAAGAATTTTTAAAAGCTGTCAAAGAAAATAAACCGGATATTGTTGCCATGTCAGCTCTTCTTACTACAACAGCTATGGAACAAAAAAATGTTATTGAGGGATTAAAGAAAGAGGGACTCAGAGACAAAGTTAAGGTGATAATAGGCGGAAGTCCTATAAATCAGGAATTTGCTGATTCGATTGGTGCTGATGGTTATGGAGCAACTGCTCCTGATGGTGTAAAAGTTGCAAAGAGGCTGCTGGGTCTTTAAATAATTCTTAAGTGTCCAAGGAGAGTAAAAATGCAAAAAGGTTTTACAAGAAATTTTGAACCGATAAGAATTTTAAGAGAAAATCAGGTAGAACAAATTCATAAAGCATCATTAAATGTTTTAAAGGAGACAGGATTTTTATTTGATTCGGTTAAAGCACTTAAACTTCTGGAAGGAAATGGATGCAAAGTAGACTACA
>JAMCVO010000698.1 GCA_023475715.1 Actinomycetota bacterium | reverse complement strand
GACGCTCTTCCGATCTTGGATAAAAGAAGTAGAAAATTATAGAAAAGATGGTTGCGTAATATTATTAAATAATGATTTATGGGGCTTCTTTGGAGTTCTTAGACAATTAATGGGATTAGAGCTTCTATCTTTAATGTTTTATGATGATCATGATTTTATTAAAGATATTTTAAAATTTTATACTAATTATGTAATTAAAATTTGGGAATATATATTAGAAAGAGTGAAAGTAGATGTAGTTTTTATTTGGGAAGATATGGCTTATAGGAAAACTTCCTTGATCTCTCCTGATATGTTTAGAGAGTTTTTACTACCTTGTTATAAGAAAATTACATATTTTCTAAGAGGATATAATATAAAAAATATATTTGTTGATAGTGATGGCAACATTACAGATTTAATACCTTTATGGATTGAAGGGGGAGTTACTGGTCTTTTTCCAATGGAAGTCAATTCAGGCATGGATGTAGTTACAGTAAGAAAAAATTTTCCAGATCTAATAATTGCTGGAGGAATTAATAAATTGTCACTTGCAAAAGATAAAAATAACATAGATTTTGAACTTGAAAAAGCTAAATATGTTTTAGAGAAGGGAAAATATATTCCATTCATAGATCATGCTATTCCTTATGATATTTCTTGGGAGAATTTTAAGTACTATAGGAATAAATTAAATGAGCTTATTGATAAATATGCTAAACATTAATAAGAAGATTGGTTAAATTATGAAAATAACAAAAATAGATACATTTATGGTAAAAAAACCGAATACAATATTCTTAAAAATGTATACCAACAAGGGGATAGTAGGATACGGTGAACCTATGCTTGAAGGACATAGTTTTTTAATGACTGCTGCTATAAAACAATTTGAGGAATATCTTTTGGGAAAAGATCCTATAAGAATTAATGATCATTGGCAGGCATTGTACAGAGGCGGATTTTTTAGGGGTGGCCCTGTTATGATGAGTGCTATTAGTGGAATAGAGCAGGCAATGTGGGATATCCTGGGTAAGTATCTGAGAGTGCCAGTATATCAGCTATTAGGTGGCAATTGTCGAGACAGGATCAGAATATACCATACTCTCAGCAATAGTGAATCTGGTGATTGGGGTCCGACTCCTCCTAAAAAATTTGCTGAGGAAGCTATTCAAAAAGTAGCTAAGGGATTTACTGCCTTAAAATTTACTCTACCTATCCCTGCAGAAATTATTGATAATAGGAAATACATTGAAAAAAGTGTATCTAGTATGGAAGTGCTTAGAAAAGCTGTTGGAAGTAGTGTTGATATAGCTATAGATTTTCATGGGAGGCTAAGCCCAGGTATGGCTAAGCTTTTAATTAAGGAGTTGGAACCTTTTACACCATTTTTTATAGAAGAACCATGCCTTCCTGAAAATATTGATTCTATGGTAGATATTGCACGATCAACTCATATACCTATTGCCACAGGTGAAAGGCTTTATACTAAATGGGGATTTAGAGAATTACTAGAAAAACAGGCAGCATTTATTCTTCAGCCAGATGCCAGTCATGCTGGAGGCGTTATGGAACTTAAAAATATTGCAGCCATGGCTGAGGTCTACTATTGTGGTATAGCTCCTCACTGTCCGTTAGGACCTATTGCGCTAGCTTCTTGTCTGCAAGTGGATGCTGCTATTCCAAATTTTTTAATTCAGGAACAAAGAACTATGGGAGAAGGCTATTCAAAAGAACCTTTTAAGTTTAATAATGGTTATATAGAGTTACCAAAAAAACCTGGGCTGGGAATTGAACTGGATGAAAAACTTATAGAAGAAAATATATATGATGGTAGTTGGAGAATTCCAAAAATCTGCCATGAAGATGGTTCTGTTGCGGATTGGTAAGTATATTGAGTAAGAGATTATGTAAGTTTTTATAAATTCTTAGGAAATAATATACCAATAGCACAGGTCCTTTAACATCTACACTATATTTTGAAAATTTATCTTTCTCAGGCTTTCTATTTTAGTAGAAGAATTAAAAAAAGAGATTATATTGCGTAAAATTTACAACAGTTAATATTTTAGAAAAATATATGAATTTTCAAATTGTTTTATTGATTATTTAGTTTTAAAAATAGGGCTTCACGAAATTAAAAATTCGGTAGAAAGCTTTTAACAAACCGAATTTTATTAGGTTCTTTGACAAATGAGGAAAAATAGGCGACAGCCAGGACAGTAATATGGGATATAGTGCATAGATTTGCAGTAGCGGCAAGACCAGTAACTGAGGGCTTTTGCATAAGAATTGAAAGAAGTCTTGAAAACACTCTTTCGTTGCTGCTTCTTTTATTGAAATCCCTCTTAAAGGATTCAGATCCATAGTCAATGTTTGCCCTAATGCTCTCATCCACATCAACCCTAAAGTATCTATAGCAACCGCTACCTTCTACAAACCGTGGATGTAGCCAGGGACAATATGGGTGATCTTTTGCAAACTTTTTTGATCCTTTTATGGAACAGACAAACTTATGACGTTTTCTGCTTTTATTCTTGTCCCAGAAAATACCTCTGGAGATCATTTTAAATCCTGCAATACATATTGGTATACCTGATGAGTTAAGCTTTGTAGTAGAGGGCACACCCCTTCTGGGATTTAAAGAAATCCTGGGTCTTGCACCCAAATTTGTCACTATATATTCAATAATGGCAGCGGAATCATATTCTGAGTCAGCAATAACGGCTTTAGGTTTTAAAGCCAGACTATCCTTTACAAAATCGAGCTGGGTAGTAATTACATGAGTTCCCCTGACGTTTGCAGCAAGAGTAGTCTCAACCAGTGGAAGTTCAGAGTCGCAATCATTTATGATATGGTTTCTGTAACCCCAGAAAAATTCTGCCTTTGCCTTACCAGATGTAAAAGTAGGAAATATTCCAATACGACAGTCAGGATCATTTTTAGGAGGCCTACTCTTTACAAATCTGTTCCTTACGCCAGTCTTTAGATTATTTTCTTTTACATTGGCAATTATTGGACAGGAATCAACAGAGAGATACTTTCCCTCAACAATTTTAAGGGCGATAAGCTTTCTTACAAGAGAGACTCTCACCTCTTGAAGAATTTTATTGTCAGTATCCTTAAGAAAGCAGGAAAATCTCTCAACAGGTATGGGCTTGTTCCCTGGCTCAAATCCAAGTAAAGACACCAGTGCAGGTCTCTCATAAAGTTCGGCTGACAGGTCAGACAGGTTGGCAATACTTCTTAGGTTCTTAAAGATGAGTGCTCTGGCTATTGCAGATCTTTTAATAGGTTTTCTACTCACAAGACTTGCCTTATCAAGAATAGATAGGTCAAGGATGGAAAAAAATAGCTCATATCTTCTTAATGGTTTGTCAAATATTTCCTCAATGTTAAACAAAGGGTGCTGTTGCATTACTAATACCTCCTTATTTCGTGAAGGTCGCAAAAAATTACAAATAGAAAATATTAATTCTAAGGGGGTGGAGGTAAAAAAGTAAGTCAGCAAAACAAGATTGGATAATGCTTTAAACAGTATTTTAAAAATAGGGGTTTCACAAAACTAAAGCGTTAAAATTTTTGCCCTCCACTCCAATCTGGAAGCCCTAAAAATGGCCTTTTTGGCCAAAATTTGTCCTTAAAAAACTGCTATTTGTGCAGGATTTTAAGGTGGAGGGCAAGTGTAAATTCAAAACCCTTAATTTGTGCGGGATTTTGAATTTCGTGAAACCCACATCTTTTCAATGGAAGGAGTCAATAATTAATGAATAAAATAAAAGAAAAAATATTAAATAAAATTGAAGAAATGCAGATAATTGATTCTCACGAACATCTTAAGCCAGAAAAAGAAGCATTAAAAATCAAACGAGATGTTTTTAGTTTATTTAGTGCTTATTCCTTGCATGATTTGAAACAAGCCGGAATGAGTAAAGATCAAATTCAGTTCATATTTAACCATAACGTACCGCTGGAAGCACG
>JAMCVO010000673.1 GCA_023475715.1 Actinomycetota bacterium | reverse complement strand
TCCTGCCTGCTTTGAGTACCGGTATCCATACCACCAAAACCCTCAGAGAACCTTTCACCTGATCCCCGGCCAAAAAACATCTCAAAAAAGTCTGAAAAACCACTTCCAAGATCACCAAAACCAAAATCATTACCACTATAACTATAAGTATAGCTTTGGCCTCCAGGACCGCCAGCACCCGGCCAGCCTTGTGCACCAGCTCTGGAATATTGTTTCCAGTTTGAGCCAAGTTGATCATATTTTGACCTTTTATCGGGGTCTTTTAAAACTTCATAAGCTTCTCCTACTTCCTTAAACTTTTCTTCAGCAGCTTTGTTATTTGGATTTGCATCAGGGTGATACTTCCTGGCAAGTTTTCGATAAGCTTTCTTTATATCATCCTGGGAAGCCTTTTTATCAACCCCTAGAACTTTATAATAATCCTTATAATCCATTCAATTCACCTTTATTCATTTTATATATTCAATACTTAAAATCACTTAAAATCAATCGTTTTAAAGCTTCTTATTGAAATCAGAGATTCAAAGGTTATATAATTCTGCCCATTGCTTTGTTAAAAGCCATGGGCAGATATTAAACTATACTTTCTATGATGTATTCCATTTTTCGAAAACAGAATTATCTTTATTCTTTATACTTTTTCCTTTTTGATACCGCTTATTTGAATCCTTTTTGGTTTCTTTATTTCTGCTTTTGGTATGGTGATATCAAGAACGCCTTCGGAGTAGCTAGCTTTAACTTCATCAGCTTTTATAGGAACTCCGATAAGTTTTATTTTTCATCTTTTGCTTCGAATTCAGCATCAATTACATCCTCATTGTTACCGCCCTGCTGTTGCGAACCCGGCCCTCCGGAATCACCGGCACCGGACTGCTGCCCGGGACCTTGAGCACCGAATCCACTGGAACTACCTGCGCCCGTACCTGCACCAGCCCCAGCCTGAGAATAAAGTGATTGTGATAACTGATCCTGAAGTTTCTGCAGGGCTTCGACTTCTTTATTAATTGTGGCTGCATTGTCTGATTCCATAGCTTTTCTTAATACTTTTACCTGATCATCAATCTTGGTTTTTTGATCAGCAGGAGCTTTGTCGCCAACATCCTTCAAAAATTTCTCGACTGAGTAAATAAGGGTGTCTGCCTTGTTTTTAGACTCGATAAGTTCCCTTTTCTTTTTATCTTCATCAGCATGTGTTTTTGCATCATTCACCATCTTATCAATTTCCGAATCAGACAAATGTGAGGTAGCCGTAATTGTAATTTTCTGCTCTTTTCCGGTTGCCATATCTTTTGCAGTGACATTTACTATTCCATTGGCATCAATATCAAAAGTAACCTCTATTTGAGGTATGCCTCTTGGAGCAGGCGGAATACCATCCAGCCTGAACCTGCCGATTGTCTTATTGTCAGCAGCCATGTCCCTTTCACCTTGCAGTGCATGAATATCTACGCTTGTCTGACTGTCCGCGGCTGTAGTAAATATCTCGCTTTTCTTAGTAGGAATAGTAGTATTTCTTTCAATCAATTTTGTCATAACCCCACCCAAAGTCTCGATACCAAGTGAAAGCGGAGTAACATCAAGAAGAACTATATCCTTAACATCTCCCATTAAAACACCGGACTGAATAGCAGCTCCGACAGCCACAACTTCATCAGGATTAACACTCTTGTTGGGCTCTTTTCCGGTTATACCTTTAACAAGTTCCTGAATAACAGGCATTCTTGTGGCGCCTCCAACCAGGATTACTTCATTTATTTCACTGATTTTGTAACCTGAATCCTTAAGCGCTTTTTCCATAGGGCCTTTGCATCTTTCGGTAAGATCTGCTGTTAACTGCTCGAATTTTGCCCGTGTTATCTTTGACTCAAGATGTTTTGGACCATTGGCATCAGCAGTAATAAACGGAAGGCTTACATTTGTTTCCATAACTGAAGAGAGCTCAATTTTTGCTTTCTCTGAAGCTTCAATCAATCTCTGCAGTGCTTGCCTGTCTTTCCTTAAATCAATACCTTGCCCCTTTTTGAATTCATCAGCAAGATAATTCATTATCCTGTTATCATAGTCATCTCCACCCAGATGCATGTCTCCATGGCTTGCCTTTACTTCAAATACTCCATCCCCGACCTCAAGTACTGAAACATCGAATGTACCGCCGCCAAGGTCAAATACCAATATCTTTTCTTCTTTTTTCTTATCAAGTCCATAAGCCAGCGATGCAGCCGTGGGCTCATTGATTATACGTAAAACATTAAGGCCCGCAATTTTGCCTGCATTTTTAGTTGCCTGCCTCTGAGCATCATTGAAATATGCCGGAACAGTAATAACTGCGTCAGTAACTTCAGTGCCCAGATATGACTCTGCATCAGCTTTTAATTTTTGTAAAATCATAGCCGAAATCTCTTCAGGAGTATAATTCCTGTCAGCAAGCTTGACTTCAGCAAGACCATTTTTACCTTCAACAACACTGTAGGAAACGATTTTTCTCTCGCTTTCAACTTCACTGTACTTTCTGCCAATAAACCTTTTGATTGAGTAAATTGTATTTTCAGGGTTTAACGCTGCCTGTCTTTTTGCAAGCTGGCCCACAAGCCTTTCACCCTTTTTTGTAATGCCAACAACAGAAGGTGTAGTTCTACCTCCTTCAGTGTTAGTTATAACAACCGGCTTGCCACCTTCCATAACAGATATGCAAGAGTTTGTTGTTCCTAAATCAATACCAACTGCTTTTCCCATAATAAATCTATCCTTTCTTTAATAAATTTTTCTTAATTTAATCCTCTTAATCTTATCTTAGTCGCATTAAATAGTTTTTAAAGCTATCGACAACATCTTCGGGACATTTTGTCAGAATTACATTATCCCTGCGCTTAATAAGCACAATAATAGAACGTAGATTCATGCCTTGCTCATACATCAGTTCTCTTACGTATTCAAGCCAGTTTATATCCAGCCTGGAGTAATATCTTTTACGCCCTCTCCTTGTGGGGCAAACAAGTTTGAACCTTTCATAATAATATAGAGTCCTGCTGTTCACACCTAAAAATTCAGCTACCAGCTCTATCGGATAACTTTTATCACTATTATTAAACAATAATAATCTCCCTCTTTTAATGCCAGGATTGATTTTATTAAAGAAAAAAGTAGTTGTCAAGTATTTGACAATAAAAATTTAAAAAAATGTAATATTACTTTTTCACTTTAAGTGAAAAAAGATTTTACTATTAAATCCATAGGGTATTGAATATATTCTATAATTTTAGATTTTTTATTTTTTAAAAGTATTGTGAGATTAGTTTTTACTGCTATTAAATTCTACAAGTTTTGGCCAATTAATTTTACCTTTAATACAGAAATCTACTAAAAACCTTTCTGTAAAAATATTTATTATTTCTGAGTAAGCCTCTAGAAACGCAGTATTTTGTTTTTTAGCATCAAACCCCAAGGGTTCTATAATTTCTAAATACAAATTTTCATCTCCAGAAATAAATTCCCAAAAATTCTGTCCGCAATATTTAAAATAATCACCCTTATCTGATGTATTTTCTTTACCATAACAACAACCATTCACAGCAACTATATTAGTTTTTACATTATTAGTTCTAAGTATTTTCTTAGCTTTTCTAAAATTCTCCCGCATTTTATTTATCTGACTACTATTTCCCCAGCTTGGACCTGATTTTATTGACACAATAAACCTTGCATTATCTTTTTCAAACTCAAGATCTATCCCTTCGGTTGTTGACTTTCTGCCATTATAAACTTTACCACAGATATAAATAGCCAGTCCTTCTAAAAAATCACCAAAAATAGTTTCTTCTTGAGAAGACAGATAGGCTTCCAATAAAGTTTTTACTAAATCCTGGGCAGTTAAAATATTTTTAGCTTTAAATAAATAAGGATTCTTTCTTTTCAAAATTATTTTCAGCCTTAATTTTTTTAAAGATTCTAACTTATTTTGAAATT
>JAMCVO010000455.1 GCA_023475715.1 Actinomycetota bacterium | reverse complement strand
GCATGTATCGAACTAATATAGATCAGACGTTTGACCCCGCACATTATACAGGCTTTTATAACATTCCGGGTGCCCTCTACGTTGGTTTCATATATTAATTTATTTCTGCCTGACAAAATTGAAATTTCTGCAGCTGAATGAAAAACTACTTCAGCATGCCTAAAAGCTTTTAATAAAGAATCAAGATCCAGAATATTACCTAATGCTTTTTCAACTTTCAGTCCTTCCAAAACGGCTTTATTTGATGTTTTGCGTATTAAAGCTTTTACCGTTTTACCTCTTGCAAGCAGCTCTCTTACAATGACATTTCCTACATGTCCTGTTGCACCGGTAACAACATGCATTCTTGATCCTTTCGAAATATTCTTAAAATTGAATGTGATATTAAAATGATTTGAAATAAATACTATTTTCTTTTGCTTTTAAATTCAGCCAATTCTATGCTGTCCTCATCCGGAATACCATAAGTTCTGTCTTTCCAGTTTATACCATTGCCGAACCTTGATTGAATATATGAATTCATTGCTATAAAGACTATATATACAATAGAAATAGGGGTAAAAAATATATCAAGAATTCTTTCTTTAAATCTTATCGCAAGCACAATTTTTATAACAAATATTAATAATATTTGAATGATATTTAAACTTACCAATATTCTCGGCCAGTCAAAAATAAAAATACCCAGGGGCAGTAAAATAAATGGAACTAAAAATGTTAATGAAATGAAAAAAACTGCAATACACTCCATTAAAAAATTACAGTCAAAAGCCGCATAGATAAATCTTGAAAAACCCTTTATAACATCGGACTTATTGGTATACATCCGGCAAAAAATACTGTCACTGCCATCATAAACCATAATCTTAAAGCCGTGTCTTTTTACTTGTTTGGAAATATGGATGTCTTCAAGTATCTCGTCTTTTACAGACTCGAATCCACCAATCTTTTCATAAACTTGCTTCTTAAATAAGAAAAATTGCCCCATTCCAGTACTGAAGAATGGACTTTTAGAATGTTTAACAAGTATTAGCGGCATTAAGGAAAGTATTCCAAAATGAATAAAACGTATAGTCATCCTCTCCGAAAAAGTCACAGCAATCTGTCTTGGGTAGGCAGAAGTAACATCAACCTTGTCTCGCATTAATGCAGCAAGTGAACCAGAAATTAAGTTAGGAAAATGCAGGGTGTCTGCATCCGTAAATACAAAATATTCGCCTTTTGCATGTTTGGAAAGCTGATGGCAGGCAAAACATTTGCCTTTCCACCCTTTTGGCAGAGGTTCCCCTGTTATAAGCTTTACCCTGCTGTCTCTTTGAGCAAATTCCTGAATAATCTGAGCGGTTGCATCGGTTGAGTTATCATCGAGCACAAGTATCTCCAAATTTAGGTAATCTTGTTTGACCAGGGAATTGAGAATTCTTTTAATATTTCCTTCCTCATTTCTTGCAGGAATTAAAATTGAAACTAATGGTGGTGATTTTAAAATATCTTCTGAAAGTTTAAAATTATTTACATTTTTAAATAAAATATTATTAATTATAAAATTAATTAATATTATTGTAAGTGCGAAAATAATAAAATATTGATAGTAAAGTAAAAACATTATTAAAATATTTAATTTATTATTATTAAAATTTTAATGCTGATAATGTTACATTATATTTTCTTAAAATACTATCTTAAGCTGTAAAATAAACAGTAACCTTAATCTTATAAAAATTCGTTAAATCTGCTTTATAGGTCACAAATTTAAGGCTTAAACTTCATACCTTTTAATGTTTAAGTCAAAATTTCTGAAAGTTCATCTAGCTTTTCAGGAGGAGCTATAAGAATCAATTTATCGCCTGGATTTAACTGTGTGTTACCTTCAGGAATTATATATTTTGTGCCAGACAGTATTAAGATGACCCTGGTATTTTCAGGAAATTTTATTTGCTTTAACTGAATTCCGGCAATTTTTGAAGCCTCACTGACCATAATTTCTTCAATAACCAGGTTCTCTTTTTGCAACTTAAGCAATGTAACTAGTTCTCCGAGCCCAATTTCTTCCTGAATCATATTAGCAAGCAAAATTGATGATGACAGGGCGATATCAACACCCCACGTATTATTAAAAAGCCATTCGTTCTTTGGGTTATTTATTCTTGAAAATACAAGTGGTACCCTATTTTGAAATTTTGATAAAAAAGAAATAACCAGATTATCTTCATCATCCCCCGTAAGAGCAACCATAATATCCATTTGCATGATGTTTGCTTTTTCAAGAATATTGGGTTCGCAGCCATCACCTTTTATAATTTTAATATCTTGATTCTGTTTTGCCAGTATTGCAATCTGCTCAGGGTTTTGCTCAATTACTGTTATTTTATTATTATTTTTTAATCTTTCAGCTACATAGCTGCCTGACCTGCCGCCACCAACAATTAAAATATTCATAGTAAGAAATCCCTCCTTAATCTATCCAAAAAATTCTTTCGAGTTTTGACATGCTATCCTGAATTACAGCAATAAAAAGCCTGTCATCTTTTTTAATTAATGTGGTAGGAGATGGAACCAGAGCTTTAAATCCCCTTACAATAGATGCAATCCTTATTTCACCAGTTACTTCTATTTCTTTTACTGTCTTGTTTTCAAAAGTTATTGGTACTGCCATTTCCACCAGGACTACATCACCATTTCCAAAAGTGTACTCAACATGAAGTTCGGGATGAATCAACAAATCTGTTAATTTTGAACCCGCCCAGATAACTGTCGCAATTGTCGGGATACCAATACCCTGATAGATCTCTGCCCGCCTTGGATCGTAAATCCTTGCAAAAACTTTTGGAACTTTATAGTATTCCCTGGCAATTCTTGCACTTACAATATTACTGTTATCCCCACTAGTCACTGCAATATATGCATCGGCTTGGGTAATTCCTGCAGACTCCAGAACACCTCTGTCAAAAACCATTCCGGTTATTGCTTGACCTTTGAATCCGGGGTTTAAGTCATCAAATACTTTTGGATCTTTATCAATTATTGATACAACATTTCCAGCATTTTCCAATTTATATGCAAGATATTTGCCGACTCTTCCAAAACCCCCTATTATCACTTTCATTTTATGCATATTTCACCTCATGCTATCGAAGGGTCTTTTTTATAAATTTAATTTTAATTCTAAAAATAAAAATTATCTAATTATTTATGATACCGTTCTCTGCTTTTTCCTGTTAATTATTGTTCTTGCAATCAACTTCCTAAGTTCGTCTGATAGAAAAAGGGAAGGAATAAAAGCTGCAAGAACCAGCCAATCTTTTATTGTGAGAGGAGATGTTGCAAAAAAACTGTTCAAAAAAGGCAGGTATACTATGAAAGCCTGCAATACTATCATGGCAGCTATGCTCCATATTAAAAGCTTATTTGTAAAAAATCCCGTTTTAAAGACTGACTGTATATTCGTTTTACAAGCAAATGCATTTCCAATCTGTGCCATAACAATTCCAGTAAGAGTCATAGTTGTTGCAGTAAGGTAAACAATAGAGGCAGGATTGTCTGTCCCAAATACACGCATGTCCATTCCGAAATGCCAGCCAAACTGGTAATATTTATAAAAGAACCCAAAAAGTCCTGCAGAGGCCGCTAATGGACCTAAAAATGTATACGCTCTTAAAATCATTTTCCAGTTGAGCAGTGATTCTTTTTTTCTTCTTGGCGGTCTCTCCATTATTCCCGGTTCTGGCTTTTCTATGCCTAGTGCCAGAGCAGGGACCTGATCAGTCACTAGATCAATTGTCAGAATTTGCATAAGGGTGAGAGGTAGTGGAATTTTCATGAATACCATGAGCAGAAATGGTATCATTTCAGCAACATTTGAAGTCTGGAAATAAGTTATAAACCTTCTTATGTTATCAAAAATTGATCGGCCTTCTTCAATTGCATTTACTATTGATGCAAAATTGTCGTCTGTAAGAATCATATCTGCAGACTCTCTTGCAACATCAGTTCCAGAAATCCCCATTGCAATCCCGATATCTGCCGCTTTTAATGCAGGGGCATCATTGACACCATCTCCTGTCATTGCTATAACATCACCCATTTTTCTAAATGTCTGTGCAATCCTAAGCTTATGTTCAGGATTTACTCTTGCAAATATTACTTCATTTTCTTTTAATAATTCCATTAATTCATTTTCTTTTGTTTTTTCAAGGTCCGCACCGGTTATTATCTTAGCCCGACTGCTTTTTACAAGTCCGATTTTTCTTGCAATGGACTCAGCAGTAAGCCCGTAATCCCCTGTTATCATAACTACCTTAATGCCGGCTTTCCTGCATATTTTAATAGCATCCTCAACTTCAGTTCTTGGAGGATCCTGCATTGCTGCCAGCCCTACAAATATCATATCGTTTTCGATATTTATAGAATCATAGACCTGGCTAGGCAGCTCGAATTTCATATTAATATTTTGAACTTTCTTATATGCCAAAGCAATAACCCTGAGCGCTGACAGAGCGTAATTATCATTAATACTGATTATTTGCTTTCTGATTTTGTCATTTAGTTCCTTAACCTCCATATTTGAATCCAGGATATATGTACATTTACTAAGTGTTTCTACAGGAGCTCCTTTGATATAAGCAAATGTCTCTCCGCCTTCGCTGCATACGACACTCATCATTTTTCGATCAGAACTGAAGAAGTTCTCATATACCCTTGTTTTTTCTTCTCTAAATTGCATAATATCATATCCAGCTTTGGCAGCAGCAACTATAAGTGCCCCTTCAGTAGGATCTCCTACTATGGTGAACCCACCTGTTTGTTCAGATTTCCTGAGTTGGGAATTATTGCAAAGTATTGCAATTCTTAATGCCATATCTGTAATGTTTTTCACATTCTCCCCTATATTATTACCTTCCAAATCAGAAAATTTGCCTTCTGGTTTGTAGCCGATGCCACCGATCTTTACATGGTTATTTAAAAGGTACAATTCTCTTACAGTCATCTCATTTTTTGTAAGAGTGCCGGTTTTATCAGTGCAGATCACAGTAGCTGAACCAAGAGTCTCAATGGTTGAGAGCTTTTTTATGAGAGCATTTCTTTTTGCCATCCTCTGGGTTCCAATTGATAAGGATAGTGTCAGAGTAGGTAGTAAACCTTCCGGTACATTTGCTACGATTATACCTATTGCAAAAACAATACTTTCAAAAAATGAAAGTTTTACTATAAACCTGCTGAGTAAAAAAAATAAGATTCCCAGGACAACAGCAATTATTGTAATCAATCTGCTGAGCTTACTGATCTCGATTTGAAGGGGTGAAGGTGCTTCCTTTATTTTTTGGGTAAGGTTTGCAATTTTACCAAATTCAGTATCCATACCAGTTGCATAAACAACTGCATTTCCTTTTCCGCTTATTATGGTAGTCCCTGCAAAAATTAAATTTTTTGTATCCGTAATGCTGCCACTTACCAGATGTTGCGGATCTTCTCTCCTAATTACAGGGTCGACCTCACCAGTAAGTGATGAGTTATTGACCTTCAGGTCATTGACAAAAACCAGTCTTGCATCAGCAGAAATATGGTCCCCTTCTTCGATTAATATGAGATCCCCCGGTACAAGATATAAACTTTCTATTTCAGAGACTTCACCATTTCTTACAACTTTTGTTTTTGCAGGCAGCATCTTTTTTAACGATTCAATTGCTTTTTCCGCTTTGTATTCCTGAAATAACGCAAAAATTGCATTAATAATTATTACTGCAACTATTGCATAGCCCAATGCATTCTGGTTGGAAATGAAAGACAATACTGAAGCAATCCACAAAAGGATTGCAAAGAAATTAGTGAATTGCAGAAGAATTTTCTTCAGAAATGATGCTTTTTTCTTTTCTATAATCGTATTCAAACCGTATTTAGCGGTTATATCTTTTACCTGACCATCAGATAAACCTTTTTGAGAGGTACGCAGAATTCTATATAGTTCTTCCTGGCTTGAATTGCAAACAATTTCAAGGTCAATACTTTTCATAGAAAAAGATTCTACTCTTTTTTTTAACGAAGTAAATCAAATAGTAAACTAATCAGATATATGTTCTATACTAATAGAATCATTTCTTCTTACGCTTAACTATTATAAAAGCAGCTATAACAACAATTAAAATAAGTAAAGCACCGGCAGTTGAGATTAAAATGATATATAATGCCATCGCATTATGATTCTTATCTCCCAGCGAAACCAAGAATATTTAGATTTTCATTTTTTTTATCTATCAACTTTATCTCCTGCTTCCTTTAATTATCAGGCTTTTATTCTAAAAATTGAATATTTGCTTACATCACCTATATCATCAATTATTACAACATCGTTCGGATTTGCAACTTCTATTTTTTCCTCAGTATTGGCAAGCAGCATTCTTTTAATCCTAATTTTTTTAGGATTATCGTTCGGTTGCAAGACATCAAGCATTTCCCCTATCCTGAACTGATTTTTTACTTTAATAATCGGTCCGTTGTATTTTTTAACATAACCTTCATAAACTCCAATAAATCTGTAATTCTTTATATATCCAACATTGTCATTTTCAGTAAGTTCGCTTTGTTCGCTATCCAGAAACATGAACCCCAGGGTAAAATTTCTATGAGTGGCTTTATCCAGTTCTTTCATAAGATATGATATTTTCTGCCTGGTAAACTTTTTTTGTTTGATATATTGAAGAGCTTTTCTGTAAACCCATGTAGCAAGGCTTACATAGCTTTCGGTTTTCATTCTTCCTTCGATTTTTAAGCTGTCAACTCCTGCATCAACAATCAAATCCAGTTTTGGAAGCAGGCACAGGTCACGGGAATTATAAATATAAGTTCCTCTTTTATCCTGATCGATTGGGAAAAACATGTTTTGTCTTTTTTCTTCCATCAGGAAATATTGCCAGCGACATGAGTGAGAACATTTGCCCTTATTGGCGTCCCGGCCTGCCATATATTTGGAAAGCATGCAGCGACCGGAATATGAGATACATAGTGCGCCATGCACGAAAACTTCTATCTCGGTGGCGGCAGGATTTTTATTGGCAATTATATTGCTAAGATCAGAGTAATTAACTTCGCGAGATAAGTTGATCCTGGAGGCACCCCGGGATGCCCAAAAATTGACAGCAATGCTATTGGAGGTTGAAGTCTGTGTGCTGATGTGAATTCGGGCTGAAGGAATTATTTGTTTGAGAATCTGCATGACTGCCGGATCGGATATTATGAAGGCATCAAATTTTATGTTTTTTATTTCGTCTATATAGTCTTTTAAGCCTTCTATTTCATATTCACTGATTATTGCATTTAACGTAAGATAAGCTTTTACATTATGAGAGTGAGCAAATTCTATGCTTTGCCTTAATTCGCCGATTGTAAAATTATCCCCGAAAGTTCTCAAATTGTATTTTCCGCCACCAATATAAACTGCGTCAGCTCCATAAGCTACTGCATATTTTAGTACATTTAAATTGCTTGCAGGTACGCACAATTCAGGAAGTTTTTTAGATTTTTTAATTGCTGGAGAGTTTTTTATTACCATAAAACAAAATTATTGATTATTATTAATTAATTCATACCTATATAAATTTTTTTATCCACTTTTAAATTATCTCCCCAATAGCTGTAATAATAATAGTGATAATTGTATAATGTAGCATCATTTCTGATAAATGACATGTAGATATACGTATTTTTAAGATTTTCAAAAGTGGTGTCTTGTGATGAGCCATTGTTATCATCATAAGTCGGGTCAAACGGAACCCAACCATAGTCACTTATAAATACTTCAGACCAGTTGTGCCCCATTGCAAGGTCGCCGGCATCAATGGGATAACCCTCTATCGATCTTGCCGGGAAACCTGAAGCTCGGCATAAAGTAACAAATGTATCTGTATAATCAGTACAATCACCACCTTTATTTTTTAGAGCCTGGACCGCACCAATATCCCCAGGATTATAACCAAAATAATCAAGATTTTTCATTACAAAGTCATAATTCGTCTCTACGTGGTCCAAAGGATCTTCCGTAAAAGTATGAACCGGATCAAGATTTTGTATTATCGGATTATTTACCTCTATATATTTTTCTTCCATTAGATATTTGGAGAAGTTATCCTCTGCCGTTTGATCTTTATTTAAGATCATCGCTCTCTCAAGATCATACTTATAAATTTCAAGCTCAGTTGTTATTTTCAATTTAAAATCAGATAAAGGTTTTGAAATTAGAAATTCCGCATATTTATTTAACCCATCCGTAAAAATCCTTGTGGGAGATGTTGAGTAATCTACAGATAATACTTCCTGCCTGTCTTCGTAATTATTGGGTATTATAGTGATGAAGTCAATTTTGGAAGTATCCCCCAAAATATCAAAGTAGTATTCCATTACAAAATTTATCTTTTTACCTTTTGCTGTTTTGCCTGTACCGCTACTTGTCCCTGTATTCGAATCATCCGGATTTAAAGCACCCGGATCCAATGTTTCTGTTGAAGAATCATCCGGAGTAACAGAAGAATTATC
Organism: Actinomycetota bacterium; assembly: GCA_023475715.1. The sequence goes on along the minus strand of JAMCVO010000455.1, from coordinate 10,760 downwards.
AGTTGCAGAAGAGGTTGTGCTGTTTGATGTATCTGCTGCATTCGAGTCCCGAACATTGTTTGCATCTGTGCCATAGCTGGTGTCAGTTGTTTTATTATGAAATTCATTTAACCTATCAACAATATAATTTATGGGGCGGCATGAAGTCATTGAAGCTGTTAAAAATAAGGTGAGTATAGTTATAACAACATATATGAAAATAATTTTTAAAATTTTAAATTTTTTCATTAAAAATTCAGTTCACTAAATTAAAAAAGGGATGATTTTAATATTTTGATATCTTGTCAGATTGTAAATGCAAATTTATAAAAAAAGAAATTGCAATTCCATCGCCGATATCCAGAAAATGGTTTTGAAAATAACCGCTGTTTGTAATGAAATTTATATATTCTTTTATTCCATTGATGCTGTTGATATCATGCTTTGAAATATTTTTTTTAAAGATCATGCCATCATAAAAGATATTATCGGCTACCACAAGGGCATTTTTTTTCAACTTTCCAAGCAGACTTTTAATATATTGAGGATATTCATATTTGGCAGCATCAATAAAAACCATGTCGAATTTTTGATTGAGTGCCGGAATTATCTTTAAGGCATTTCCTGAATAAAACCGGATTTTCCCGCTATATTTTTCAGGGAACGAACTTTTTATAAATTTCTCTGCAATTGCAAGCCTTTCTTTATTTAAATCTATACCTTCATATAAGCTTATACCCGGCAAGTTCCTGATTAAGAAATAAGTGGAATAGCCTGTTCCACAGCCTATTTCCAGAATGTTTTTTGGTCTGACAAGCAAGCAGGCCATACTGAGAAAATATCCGATTTCATCGTCAATAATAGGAATTTTTCTTAAAGCCGCATCTTTCCTCAAACGCAAAAGAAGTTCTCTTTCCATAAGGAGAGCTTTTAAATCCTTGTTTAGGTCTGTGCTGTAATTTATAATGCTATCCTTTTATTGGTTGCTTTTATTCTGTTCGTGTCCTTCAAGAGTCCTTGAAAATGAGTGGGTATGTTTCTCAGGATCAGTAACAACGTAATATAGGTAATCCACGTCTGCCGGTGCAAGCGCCGCTTCTATTGAAGCAAGACCCGGACTGGATATGGGAGTTGGCATAAGTCCTGCATACAAATAAGTATTATATGGCGAATCAACCTTAAGGTCTTCAAAAGTAACTATTTCATCCCACTTATTTAAAGCATATCTTACGGTTGCGTCTATCTGGAGAAGCATCCCTTCTTTTAACCTGTTATGAATAACTGCCGAGATTAAAGGCCGCTCTTCCGGAACATATGCTTCTCTCTCAATTAGTGACGCAATCTTTAAAATGTCATATGGAGTAAGGTTATCTTTCGCAGCAGATGAATAATCCAGTTTTCCAGTTTCCAGTTGATATTGAGTCAGAAGCATTTCTATTATGTTCTGTGCAGTGTAGTTAATTGTCACTTCATATGTCTTTGGAAATAAAAATCCTTCAAGACTTGCTGCATCTTTCAAAAATTCATAATTATAATTACTTTTATCAACCGCCTTATCGAGATCAGCTCTTTTTATGAATGGTAAATCCTGTGCTATTCTGTCAAGTGTTTGGCTAATTATAAATCCTTCGGGTATTACAATTTTGTAACTTACTTCGGGAATTTCCGAGGTTATGGAACTTAGAACAACTGAGTATTCGGAACCTGTCAGAAGTTTATATTTTCCAGGTAATAAGTTTTTTTCCTTGCCTTCCTGCTGAACATATAACTTGAAAAAAAAGCTATTATCAACTATGCCTTTATTTGCCAAGAGGTCCGCAATTTCATTCAGGCTCATACCTTCCTTGATTTCAATTTCAACCTCAATTCCATTTTCAAGAGTTTGACCTTCTTTTGAAGCCTGTGGACTGCTGCATGAAATTAAAAAAGATAATAGTCCCAGCATCATCAACAGAACTGCAAGTATTGCAAATCCAATATTGATAGTGATTTTGTTTCTCCTTGGTTTCATTTAGCCCCTAAAAATATGATTTTTATTCTTAAATTAAATTTTAGTCATTCTGCCGTAAATTCCTCTTTACTGTCAAGTAATCATTCAAAATAACTGCTGCGGAAATTTTATCGATATTTCCAACACTTTTTTTAACTTTTTTACCTTCAGCCTTTAAAATTCCTGATGAAATTTTGGAAGTAAATCTTTCGTCAATGTATTCAATTTCGATGCAGATTTCTTTTATAATTTCATCGACCAGACTTTTTATTTTTTCAGCCTGAAAACCATATTCGCCTTTTAAATTATATGGGATCCCAATAATTACTTTCTCTATATTATAATCTTTAATTATTTTATTTAGATTTTCTTTTAATTTCTCATCGTTGGCAAGAACTGTCAGCGGACTTGCAATGGTTTCCAATTTATCTGTTATAGCAACTCCTATTCTCCTGTCACCTATATCAAGACCTAACATTCTCATCTTAAAATTTCCAGAACCTTGCTTTTGCTGTAATTTATAGCTTCCGAAAGCATTGATGAATCTGAACCTCCGACCTGAGCAAATTCCGGCTTCCCGCCGCCGCCGCCTTTTAGAATCTTGCCTGCCTCTTTTGCAATAAATGAACAATTAATACCTTTTGGAATAAGATCCTTTGAAGATTGTAAAATTAAAACCGGTTTTTCGTTGATAATATTTCCAAAAATGAGGAGAATATTTTTACTTTTAAATACATTTACCAATTCATCACCTATCAGACCCATGGTTTGAGCGTCGATTTTAAGCTTAAATTCAGATCTTGTAAAATCAAAATCAATAACAGTGACCTCATCACCTATTTGGGTTCCTGCAGATGCAGATACACCGGTCTCAGTACCGGAATTTATCATATCTATTCCAAATCTCGATAATATTTCCTTCTTTAATGCTTTTACTTTAAGAATGTTTAAATCTTCTTCAAACTTTTTTGCGGCAATTTTTAAATCTGTAAGTTTTGATTTTATCTGCGAAGATTCTACCTCGAGCAAGGCCGATATTTCTTTTAAGACCTTATCTTCAACGGTCAAATAATTATATGCATATATCCCTGTTATTGCTTCGATTCTTCTTATGTTTGCACCTATACATGAATCTGAAAGTATTTTCAAAACTCCTATCTCACCGGTCCTGTTTACATGGATACCACCGCATAATTCCCTGCTGTAATTATCAATCTCAACAACCCTTACAAATTTTCCATATTTTTCATTAAAGAGCGAAATTGCACCTATTTCTTCTGCATATTCTTTTGTGGTTTCAAAAATTCTGACTACATCATCTTTCTGTATTTTTTCATTTATTATTTTTTCCACTTTTTCCATACTTTCCGGATCGGGAGATGATTTTATATTATAATCAAATCTGAACCTGTCGTTTGCAACATAGGAGCCTGCCTGTGTCACCTCTTTTCCAAAGACCGTTCTTAAGGCCCAATGAAGCAAGTGCGTGGATGTATGATTCCGGGCTATACTTTTTCTAAAATTGATGTCTATTTCTGCTGTAATTTCATCATTTACATTAAATTTACCTTCTTTGACTATTCCTTTATGTATGATAATACCTTCCAATGGAATTTTGCAATCTTCTACTATAAAAAGACTTGAAGTAATTTTATTTCTTATAAATCCTCTGTCACCTATCTCTCCACCTTTTTCGCCGTAAAATGGAGTGGATTTCAATATTATTTCACCCTCCTGGCCTTTGCTTAAAGTATTTGTAAGAACACCGCTGCTGCCGGTATTATCTGTTGAGACTGGTGCACTTTTGCCGGAACTGCCGTTTGTTCTGTCAATTTTGTTATATTTGATAATACCCATTATTTTTGAACTTGACTTGTTTTCCTGATAACCGGTAAAATTTACTTCAAATTGGTTCACAAATTGCTTGTATAGGTCAAGATTTTTATCAATCTTCTTGTCAAAACTTGTCTTATTCTTTGATTTGACGGAATGTCCTTTCATAAACTCATTGAATTTCTGCATGTCAATATTTAGATTATTTTCTTTTAAAATTTCTACTGTTAATTCTATCGGGAAACCATATGTTTCATACAACCTGAAAGCCAGCTCTGCATCTAGATACTTCGATCCCAAAGCCTGAAGCTCTTCTATTTTTTGGGATAAAATTTTCGTGCCCTCCTTCAATGTAATTGAAAATCTTTTTTCTTCATCATTTATAATCCTGGATGCCATCTCCCGTTTTTCTTTTAGTTCAGGGTAATTTGAAGAATAATTTTGTATTACTGCTTCACCTATGTCATTTAAGAATTGACCATTTATACCTAACAGCCTTCCGAATCTTATGGCTCTTCTTATGATTCTTCTTAAAATGTATCCTCTTCCTTCATTAGAGGGTACAACTCCATCAGAGATAAGAAAATTTACAGCACGGCTATGATCTGCAATTATCTTTATGCATTTATTTATTTCAGGATTGAAATTTTTATCTTTTTTTATTGTTAATTTTTTACCGGAAATATTCTCAATCCTGCTGACAATGTCTTTAAAAAGAACAGTTTCAAAAACTGAAGGATTTTTTTCAAGGACTGCTTCTATACGCTCGAGCCCCATCCCTGTATCAATATTTTTATTTGGCAGCTCATCATAGCAGTTACCGGTAAAATTGTATTGAGTAAATACCAGATTCCAAATTTCCAAAAACCTTTCACATTCACATAAAGGACTGCAGTTTTTATCACCACAGCCGTATTCTTTACCAAAATCATAATAAATTTCAGTGCATGGTCCGCAAGGACCTGTGTCACCTGCAGGTCCCCAGAAATTTTCACTCTTCCCAAATTTATAGATTCGTTCTTCCGGGATTCCATGTTTAACCCACAACCGGATTGCTTCCTTGTCTTCAGGGATTTCCCCTTCTCCTGCAAAAACTCCAACCGAAAGTTTTTCTATAGGAATTTTTAATATATTCAGGATAAAATCTGCTGCAAAATTTATAGCTTCTTTTTTAAAATAATCAGCAAATGCAAAATTGCCGAGCATTTCAAAAAAAGTAAGGTGCTGATCAGAATAGCCTACTTTGTCAATATCACTTGTCCTGAAACATTTCTGAACGGTAACAATTCTGTTCTTTGGCGGTTTTTTAACTCCAAGATAGTAAGGTTTGAATTGCTGCATCCCCGCAGTGGTGAGCAGTACACTCGGATCATCGTCAGGGATTAAACCTGCAGATGGCATCTGCAGATGCCCTTTTTTTACAAAATAATCCAAATAAGTTTTTCTGATATCCATTCTGGTTTTTATCTCAAAATTTTATTCAAGGTTTTATAAAACGATACCCCATTTTTTCGTAACCAGTAGAAGTTTTTTAATGCCCGTCCCCTTACGAAGAGGGTGCTCTCCTGTCTGTTTTATAAGTCCCAGAATTTGAGGGCATTTATGCCGCAGACTAAGTTTGAGCTTCCTACGTTAATTTGTTGGCACAAAAATTAACTTTAGCTACGAGAAAAACAGAGTATCTGACTTTGATATTATCACAATTTGCTGGTTTATTCAATTTGGGAAGTGTTTTAACGGCAGCTTTAACTTCAAAAACTTAATAAATTTTTTAAAAATTAGCTTGTCAAAATTTATCACAACAATGTATACTTTTGAACGTGAACATTCTAACAATTAACTCAGGCTCAACTTCTATAAAATTCAAACTCTACAGGATGCCCTCAGAGGATGAAATTGCGAGCGGCAGGATAGAAAACATAGGCTTTGATAGATCCATTATCAGCTTTAAAACAAGATCAGGATCAGGGAATTTGAATGATGTGCATATTGCAGATCATAGAGCCGGACTTAATTTTATAATTGATAAACTAACCAATCCCAAAACAGGTGTCATAAAAGATAAAAAGGAAATCCATGCAGTTGGTCACAGGATAGTAAATGTTGGAGATAAGGTAGCCTCTCATGTGATAATCAATGATCAGATGGTGGAAACCTTAAGAGATTGCATTGATTTGGCTCCTCTTCATAACCCTCCTAATCTTGTCGGAGTGGAAGTATCTATTGATGTTTTTGGTAAGGATACCATAAACACCGGTATATTCGATAATATTTTCCATAAGAATATGCCGTCTCATGCTTTTTTATATGGCATTCCATATGAATATTATGAAAAATACCGCATAAGAAAATATGGTTTTCATGGAATAGCCTATACTTATATGGTTGAGACGGGAGCAGCGATAACAGGAAAAGATTTAAAGAAAATCAGGATAATCGTACTTATGCTTGGAGGAGGTTCCTCCATTACGGCGGTTAAAAATGGTATAAGTATAGACACATCTATGGGATTTACCCCAGCAGAAGGTCTTATAATGTCTACAAGAAGCGGAGATGTGGACCCGGCAATACTTCCCTACCTTATGAATAAGGAAGATATCGGCACCAAAGAAATAGATAATATAATAAACAAAAAATCAGGCATACTGGGTCTTTCAAGAAAATACACTGACTTCGTTAATATTCAAAAAGGTGTCATGGAAAACGACCCGGATTGTATCAGGGCTTTTGAGTCCTATTGTTACAGGATAAAAAAATATATAGGGGCCTATGCGGCTGTTATGGACGGAGTTGATTTAATTATTTTCGGAGGAGGAATTGGAGAAAATTCTCCTATGGCCAGAGAAAAGATCCTTGCAGATTTAAGTGTTTTTGGTATAAGTATTGAAAAAGAAATAAATTATAACGACTCGCTGGGTGAAAGATTAATATCTTCCGTTAGTTCCAAAGTGCCTGTCTGCATCGTAAAAGTAAACGAGGAACTTATTATTGCCAGAGAAACATACCGCCTGGTAAAAGGTTAAAGCTAACTCTATTCTTCGATTTCTTTTTTGAACTTTGCAAGCCTGATATTTACTTCACTTAGCTGTTGTTCCGTTACCGGTGAGGGAGATTCTGTCATTATATCCACTGCTGACTGTGTTTTTGGGAATGCTATTACTTCTCTTATGCTTTCAAGCCTTCCGATAAGCATTATCAGCCTGTCAAGTCCCAGAGCTATCCCGCCGTGAGGTGGCGCACCATATTCAAGAGCTCTAAGCAAAAATCCAAAATTATCTTCCATTCTCTTAACGTCAAATCCCAGAAGTTTAAATATTTCTCTTTGAAGCTCGATAGTGTTAATTCTGATTGATCCGCCGCCAAGCTCATTCCCATTCAAAACAATGTCATAAGCAAGTGAATTCAATTTAAGCGGATCGGATTTCAAATATTTTAGAGTCTCATTATCCGGTCTGGTAAATGGATGATGAGTAGGAGAAAGCCTTTTTTCTTTTTCGTCCCATTCAAATAATGGAAAATCCACGATCCATGTAAATTTAAATTCTTCCTCTCCTATTAAATTCAATTTGGCACCAATATGACTTCTTATGGACCCAAGGGCCATGCAGGTTTTTATAAATTCATCCGCAACGATAAGAACCAGATTTTTTTCTTTAAGTTTTAGAAAGTTTATTAATTCTTCTTTTTCTTCAGATGAGAGGAATTTGGAAATTGGAGAATTTAATATCTGGTTTTCTTCAACTTTTATCCATATCAGACCGCCTGAACCATATTTTTTAGCCATATCCACAAGACCGTCAAGCTCTTTTCTTGTAAACTCATTGCAGTCATCAACTACGATACTTTTGATACAACCCTTTTTATTCAATACATTTATAAAAATATTGAACTTGCTATCTCTGAATATATCTGTAACGTCATTAAGCTTCATATCAAAACGCAAGTCAGGTTTATCGCTTCCATAATTCTCCAGACTTTCCTTCCAGGTCATTCTTACAAATGGAATTTTAATTTCTTCACCCTTTACTTCTTTGAATATCTTATAAATCAATCCTTCAACAAGCTTTATCACATCGTCAACTTTGATAAATGACATTTCAAGATCAATCTGGGTAAACTCGGGCTGTCTGTCTGCCCTTAAATCTTCGTCCCGGAAGCATCTGGCAATCTGGTAAATTCTGTCAAATCCCGAAAACATCAGAATTTGCTTGAATAGCTGCGGTGATTGCGGAAGTGCATAAAAAGTACCTGGATTTAACCGCGAAGGTACAAGAAAATCACGCGCGCCTTCAGGGGTGCTCTTGGCAAGTATCGGTGTCTCGGTTTCTATGAAACCTTGGCTGTTCAGATATTGCCTCGTAATTGTCGTAACTTCATGGCGCAGCCTTATATTGCTTTGCATATCCTCGGTACGCAGATCCACATATCTATATTTTAACTTTGTAATTTCATCTATCTTTGCTCTGTCATCAAGCATAAAAGGCGGAGTTTTGGAAGTGTTTAAAATCCTTATTTCCTGAGTGGATATTTCTATTTCTCCCGTAAGAAGATCTTTATTTATAGTTTCGCCCGAACGGGTTTTTACTTTGCCTGCTACTGCTATGATATATTCTGTTCTTAAATCTTTTGCAGAATTATATGAAACTGGACTTATATTTGCGTCAAAAACAACCTGGACAATGCCTGAAAAGTCACGTAAGTCAACAAAAATCAGTTTTCCATGATCCCTTCTTTTATTAACCCAGCCGCAGAGCATAACATTGATCCCTTCATGATTTTTTCTCAGCTCCCCGCAAAGATGTGTTCGCAGTCCGGTTCCGTAAATATTAAAATTAATTTTTTTCCTGAAATCAAACTTTTCTGACATTCCTTATCTCCTGCTTCATCTGTCAAATATTTCAAAAATTTTTGCCTTCTCGTTCTTCCAGTTTAACTTATACTGAGTAAATTTTCTGATATCTTTAATTGTGATAGAATCAGTTTTGACTTCATCTTCACCGATAATGATAACAAAATCATAGGCATTTTTTTCGGCCGATTTAATCTGTGAACCTATGCTTTTTATTCCATAGTTTAAATCGCAAGTATAGCCGTTATCTCTTATGGATTTGATAAGTGAAAGTGCATATTTTTGATAGGATCTATCCATAAGGATTACAAGCGCCGTTTTTCTATTATCCGGTGCAGTAAGATTCAAATTAAGCTGCTTCATTAGGATATAAGTTCGTTCCAGCCCAACAGCAAAACCTATTGAAGAAATGTCAGGACCACCAAGCTGTTCGATCAGCTTATCATACCTGCCTCCCCCGCCCAAAGCATTCTGCACACTTTTCAGGTCCTCCGATATTATTTCAAAAATAGTCCTGGTATAATAATCAAATCCTCTGACCAGATCTTCCTTGATTATAAAGTTTATGTTCAAAGTCTTTAAAAAATCTATTACCTGATCAAAATGCTGCCGGCAATCGGCGCATATATATGAATAAATCTTTGGTGAATCTTTTATGACTTGCCCGCACTGTTCTACTTTGCAGTCAAATATTCTCAGAGGGTTTTTTTCAAGTCGGTATTGGCAATCGGGGCAGAGATTTTCCTTTTTAGGAAATAAGTAATCTGTTAACACCTCTTTGTATTTATTCCTGCATTTTATGCATCCCATACTATTTATAAGAAGCTTCAAGTTTTTAAATCCCAGCTTTTCAAAAAGCGTGTTTAACAGCCAGATAACTTCTGCATCTATAAAAGGTTCGGGGCTTCCGATTGCCTCAACTCCCAGCTGCCAGAACTCTCTCATTCTCCCTTTTTGCGGACGCTCATACCTGAACATATTTTCTATATAATAAAGCTTCAGCGGCAGATTCTCCGCATACATTTTATGCTCAATAACTGCTCGGACAACAGGTGCCGTACCTTCGGGCCTGAGTGTAAGTGACCTGCCTTTCTTATCAAGGAAAGTGTACATCTCTTTCCGAACAATATCGGTGCTGTCTCCAATACTCTTGTCAAAAATTTCGGTATGTTCAAAAGCAGGGGTTATTATTTCCATATAATTAAAAATTTTAAATAGTTCTGCAGCTGTCGAGATGACAAAATTTCTATACTTCATGTCCTGACCGAAAATATCGCTTGTCCCTCTTGGTGAACCTGTAATCAATTTTGATCAACCTCTCTTAAAAAATCATCTGCTAAAAAATAATTATTTTTAAATTCATAATCCAGCATGCTGCTCTCTCCATGTCCGGGTAAAACTTTAAACTCAGGGTTCAGGCTTTTCAATTTTTTTAATGAAGCAAGCGATCTTTTTATTACATTGCCGTCACCTCCTGGAAGATCCGTCCTTCCAATCGAACTTTTAAAAAGCAGATCTCCCGTAAACAATAAATCCTGATATGCAATAGTTATGCTGCCAGGTGTATGTCCCGGTGTATGGAAAATTCTTAGCCCATATTTATTAAAAAAGCTTATATTTTTATCGTCTATCAAGTTATAGGTTTTTAATATTAATCCTTTTTCGCATAAATAAGAAGACATATTTTTCCCTGGATCTTTAATTAAAAATTCTTCGGACTTGTGTATGTAAAAAGGTATTTTATAGATTGATATAATTTCCGTAACAGCTCCGATATGGTCATAATGCCCATGAGTATTCAGTAAAAAGTCGGGAATAATTTTTTCATCGTTTAAATATTTTTCAATTAATTCCGGTTCTGCACCCGCATCAATAATTATATTGGCATTATCTACTGTTAAAATATAACAGTTTACCGCAAACTCTCCAAGGACCATCTTTTTTACTTCCTGTTTTGCCGCCATTTTTATAACTTTACTTTCTGGGTAAAACTCTGTAAACGTCGTAAACCGACTCTATTTGTTTTAAATTATTTAATATGTCTTTTAATATATATTTATTGCTTATTTCTATGATAAACCTGAATTTTACAAGTCCGCTCTTATTTGT